>DERU01000032.1 GCA_002361095.1 Lachnospiraceae bacterium UBA3332 | reverse complement strand
CCTGCGCGTCCGCCGCTGCTTCCGTCCGCCTTAAGCTGCTGCCATTGGGGCTGAACCGCTATGGATTTCCGTGTGACGAATGGGGTTTGGCTTGAATAACGGAGGAATCTGTGATAGAATGAAATACCAGTAATGGAGTAACCTATTACGGAAAGGAAATGTATTGGCATGAGAAGAGCCTTCATTATAGGCGCGGGTCCGGCCGGCCTGACCGCAGCATATGAACTGTTAAAACAGGCAGATGATATAGAGGTCACAGTTTTTGAGGAAAGCGAACACATGGGTGGCATTTCCAAGACGGTCAACTATAAGGGAAACCGGATGGACATGGGCGGTCACCGTTTCTTTTCAAAAGTTCCAAAGGTCAATGAATGGTGGGAGCAACTGCTGCCCATGCAGGGAAGCCCTGCTTCCGACGACATCAAGCTAAACCGGACGCAGGAATGGAAAGCAGGCGGCCCGGACCCGGAAAAATCAGACCGTGTCATGCTCAAGCGCAACCGGGTTTCCCGCATTTACTATGAGCAGAAGTTTTATGACTATCCCATCAGCCTGAAATGGGAAACTTTCGCCAATATGGGACTGGTGAACACCCTTATTGCCGGATTCAGCTACCTCGGCTCGGTGATTCACAAGCGCAAAGAAAACTCCCTGGAAGATTTTTACATCAACCGTTTCGGGAAAAAGCTCTACTCCATGTTTTTTGAACATTACACGGAGAACCTCTGGGGACGCCATCCCAGCGAAATCGATCCCAGCTGGGGCGCCCAGCGGGCCAAAGGCCTTTCGGTGATGGCAATCATCAAGGACATGTTCGGCAAGCTGCTGCCCAACCGTAAAAACCGCCATGTGGAAACTTCCCTGATCGAATCCTTCAGCTACCCCAAGCTTGGCCCCGGGGAATTGTGGGATGTGACCGCCGCCGAAGTGGAGCGCATGGGCGGCAGGATTTTGAAGAATTGTAAGGTAGTATCTTTTTCCAAAAACGCGGACAACCATATCACCTCCCTGACCTATGAGCAGGACGGCAGGCAAATACAGGCCGAAGCGGATATTTTCATTTCCTCCATGCCCCTCAAGGATTTGGTGGGCGGCATGAACGATGTGCCCGCAAAGGAAGCCGCCATCGCCGCCGGACTCCCCTACCGGGACTACCGGACCCTTGGCGTTTTGGTTCCCAGGCTGAACCTGAAAAATAAAACCAAGATCCGTACCGTCAGCAACATCATTCCCGATAACTGGATGTATGTACACGACCGCACGGTCAAGCTGGGGCGTATCCAGATTTATAACAACTGGTCCCCCTATATGGTGGTGGATTTGGAACACACCGTCTGGATCGGCCTGGAATATTTTTGCACGGAAGGGGATGACTTCTGGAACCTCTCCGATGAGGAATTCACGAAACTGGGGATCCGCGAGATGATTCAGATGGGACTGATCGACAGGGAGGAGGACGTTTTGGATTCCCATGCCGAAGCTGTCCGGAAAGCTTATCCCGCCTACTTCGACACATTTGCCGAGATCGATACCCTGATCACCTACCTCAACACCATCGATAACCTGTACTGTGTGGGCCGCAACGGCCAGCACCGTTACAACAATATTGATCACTCCATGTGTACCTCCTTCGAAGCGGTCCACAACATCCTAAACAACATTTCCGACCGTTCCAATATCTGGAACGTCAACACCGAAAAAGAATACCACGAAACAAAATAAAACGAAAAACCCCCGGCTTTTGTCCCGGGGGTTTCCCGCTTAATTTCCGGTAAATTGATACAGATAAATCGTGTAGGGCGACGCCTCGTCCGTATAGATACCCTGCAGCGCAAAGCCCAGTTGTTCCGTATCCTCCAACTCATAACGGGAAAACAAATATTTTCCTCCCATTTTCCCAAACTGTTCCCCGTCTATATATAAATGTCTGTCGGATAACTGCTGGTTCCGGTAAGGATTGTAAATACTTTCCCCGCTTCCCGCATACAGGTACGCGCGCGCCCCCCACTCCCCATAATAGGTCCGCCATTCCTCCACCCTGTCATAAGAAGGCCGGATCAGTTCGGTAAAGGCTTCCTTATAGCTTTGGGGATAGAAGCCCAGATAGCCGTCCAGTGTGGCGATCCCGCTGTATTCCAGCACAGCCGGGTTTAAACCGTAGCCTGCGCAATACGCCCCGTCATAACCGATGGCATCCTTAATTTTTTCCATCAGCGCCGCGCTGTAGTATTCCCGGTAATTCAACAAATTTACCTCCGTGTGCCGGACAGCGCGGTAAGCCTGGTGATAACAGGTCCAATAAAACTCATTGTATACCGCAGGCGTCAGGACAATCACGGCCACGGCGATACAGGCAAACAGGTTTGCCATACGCCTCCACCACAATTTTCCCCGGTCATACAAAAGCTTCAGCGCCAAAAAGCAGGCCGCATACCACAAAAACGGATTAAAGAATGTGGTACGGTTAAACTGGAAACCCTTGAGCGGCGGGAGGAGCGTCTCAAACAGGCGTCTAAAACCACCCCAAAAATACAACCCGTTCACCACACAGTTAAACAAAATGAATAGCAAAACCCACAAAAGTCCCTCCCGCCGGATGTTTTTTGCCTGCCTCCTTCGCCCCAAAACCACCGCACGCCATACCAGAACCGCCAGACAAAGGGGCAGCACAAAAACCGCATGATCGGAGGACGCATGAAAAACAGGGGTTAAAAAGGCCTCCCGGATCTGTCCCCATACCCCCGCAAAATCCAGGTCCGTATCCACCATGCTTACCCGTATCGTCTCCACATCCGAAAACAGCATCTGGGAAAACAGACGGTATTCAAAGCACACATACCCGGCGGCCAGCACAAACAGCGCGGCCAGCATCCTGCCGCAAAACTTCCTGTCCCGGACAGACAAAAACAAAACGGCGCACGCCAGATAAGCCAGCAGGAAAAACCCAAAATAGGAAAAATAAGAAAGAAGCGGGTAGAAAAATAACGCCGGGTACCACAACTTCCCTTCTTTCCGGTATATTTTGCACAAAATGAACACCGCCAGCGGAATGGAGGCAAACGCAATCCCATAAGCCGGGAACAAAGGAAGCATGCCATAGCACAGTCCCATCACCCAGGCGATTCCCCGGTACCGTACAAACGCCTCCCGGTAAATATCCTTTGCCAACCATACAAAGGAACCCATTCCAATGCCGATTTTCAAAAAATAGCCTGCCATATAGGCCCAAAAAGGAGGCAGAAACACAAAAAATATATTGTACAGGTTCCATTCGCTGCCAAGACAATCCCGGCTGATCCCTCCCAGCATGGGCATCACTGCATTTTGGGCAAACCAGCCGTCCCAGTGACTCAAAACCTGAAAATGCGCCACAAACAAATCCAGATTGTCCTGCACCGTCAGGTAGCTTTCCTGCCCGAATATCCCAAATACAAGCGCCTGCATACCAATGCAGGCGCAAATGACCAACACATGCCAGTACCGGTCCATCCAAACCATAAACTTTTTCATTCCCTCATCCTTCATAAGGAACCACGGATCCCTGATAATTTTCGTTGATGAAGTTTTTGATTTCCTCGGATTTGAGCACTTCTACCAGCGCTTTTATGCCTTCGCTGTTTTCGTTCCCCTCTTTTACCGCAATGACATTGACATATTGGGAAATCGCCTCGGAACTCTCCGTCTCCTGCGCCACGGCGTCCGCCGTGGAAAGCCCGGCCTGCAGTGCATAGTTGCCGTTGACCACGCCGAATGCGACGTCTGGCAGCGTGCGCGCCACCTGCTCTGCGGCAAGTTCCACAATTTTAATATTATGGGGATTTTCCGTAATGTCCAACACGGTCGCCGTAATACCGGCATCGGGGTTTAATTGAATCAGTCCCTGCTCCTGTAAAAGGAGGAGCGCCCTTGCTTCGTTGGTGGTATCATTGGGCACCGCAATTTCGGCCCCGTCCGAAATCGCCGCCAGGTCACTCTCCTTACCGGGATAAATGCCCATGGGCTCGTAGTGGATTTCACCCGCATTTACCAGATGGGTGCCTTTTTCTTCGTTATAGCTGTTGAGATAATTGATGTGCTGGAAATAGTTGGCGTCGATATCGCCGCTCTCCACCACCTCGTTGGGCTGCACATAATCGGTAAATTCCACCACCTCAAGCGTCCAGCCTTTTGCCGCCATCAACTCCTTGGCCGCACCCAAAATTTCCGCATGAGGCACAGGCGTTGCCGCAACCGTGACGGTTCCCGCTTCCCCGGACGCGCCGTCTGCAGCACTTTCCGGCGCCACGTCTTTTGCATCGCTGCTTTCGGCATCCGCCGCCTCCTTTGCGGCTTGTGTTTCCGCCTGTCCGGACGCTGCCGTCTGGTTTTGACAGCCGCCAAGCAAAACCCCCAACAGGGCCGCCCCGCATACCAATGACAATACTTTCTTTTTCATAATGTTCTCCTCTTTTCTCCGAATCCCCTCCCGCTTTTTTATGGCTGATATACCCTGCGGTCCGTTTCGGTTTTTAGACAGTCCGCTTCCGCAAAACCATCCTCTATCGCCAGACGAAAAACGCCCTGTCCGCAGGACGCCCCCGCCAAACCGGCCTTTTGCTTCAATCGGTCAGACGCTTGTCCAACTTCTTGGACAGACCTGTCCCCGCCATCTGGATCAGCTGCATTAAAATGACCAGTAAAACCACCGTGGCGTATAAAATCCGGGTCACCCACCGGTTATAGCCGTACCGGATCGCCACATCCCCAAGGCCGCCGCCGCCGATGGCCCCGGACATGGCCGTATAGCCAAGTACCGTCCCCAATGCGATGGTGGAACCCACGATCAGCGAAACCCTTGCCTCTCCAATCAGCACTTTGCATACAATGCTCCAAGTGCCTGCCCCCATGCTCTGGGCCGCCTCAATCACACCCTTATCCACCTCCAGCAGGGAGGATTCCACCAGACGTGCCACAAAAGGCGCCGCCGCAAGCGTGAGGGAAATAATAGTGGCATTGGCCCCGTAAGACTTCCCTGTGATTGCCCTGGCAAGGGGGGTAGCCAGCAGCATCAAAATCAAAAACGGAACGGATCTTGTTATGTTGACGATAATGTCCAGAACCTTATGCAGTACCGGAAGCGGCTTCAAGCCGCGCGGCGCGCACACTACCAGCAAAATTCCTGCCGGAAGACCAATGATATAGGCAAACAGCGTGGAGGCAAGCGTCATATAAACGGAGGTTCCCGCCGCCTCCAAAAGCATGGAAATCTCCGCACCGCTCAACTGAAATTCACTCCACATAATCCGTCAACTCCTCCACCGCAAGATTTCTTTCCTTCAAATACGCGATCATCCGCTCGGCAACCTGCACATCCTCCGGCAGCTGCAGCACCATCTGTCCCCTGGCGGTTCCGCCAATGTCCTTGGTGTCGGCCAGCAGGATATTGACGCTGGCCTTGCATTCCAACACCATATTGGCAATCACCGGCTCAAAAGAGGAATTCTCCGAAAAAACAATGCGGATGCAGCGTTTGCTCTTCATCATAGCGACCTTGCGCTCTCCCTGATAAACCAGCTTCCTGGCCGCCCTTGATTTCGGGGAGGCAAACACCTCCTCCACCGTCCCGCTCTCCGCCAATTCCCCACCGTCGATAATGGCCACCCTTGTACAGATTTCCTGCACCACTTCCATGGAATGGGTAATGATCACGATGGTAATCCCATATTTTGCATGGATATCTTTGAGAAGGGCAAGGATGGACTTGGTCGTAGTGGGATCCAGCGCGCTGGTAGCCTCATCACATAAAAGAATCTTCGGATCCATGGCCAACGCCCTCGCAATTGCCACCCGCTGCTTCTGCCCGCCGGACAGCTGCGCCGGATAAGCCTTCTCCTTCTCGGACAAATCTACAATCTTCAAAAACTCCCGCGCCTTTTTACGCGCCTCTTTCTTATTGGTACCCGCAATTTCCATCGGAAAGCAGACGTTGTCCAAAACCGTCCGCTGCATCAAAAGATTGAAATGCTGAAAAATCATCGCCACGGATCTGCGCATTTTCAGCAGTTCCCTGCCGCTCATGGCGGAAAGATCCTTCCCCTCCACATAGATCGTGCCTTCCGTGGGTCTCTCCAAAAAATTCAGGCAGCGCACCAGCGTACTCTTGCCCGCGCCGGACATGCCGATGATCCCGTAAATATCGCCTGTCCCGATGTCCAGGGAAATCCCTTTTAAGGCTTCCACCGTATTGTCCTTACTCTTGAAGGTCTTGCTCACATTTTCAATCCTGATCATTGGTTCCATTTGCCGCTCTCCGATTTCTCTGCCCGTATTAGCCCCTATCATACCATAAAACCCTTATCCCTGTAAACAGCGGAATCTTTGGCATCTGCAAAAAACATAACCATGCATCCTGCCATAATCGCAAAATCCGCCAGATTAAACACAATACGGTCCAACGGTTTAAAGCCGGTGCGGAAGCTGAAATAATCCACCACGTAGTTTCGCCGCAGCCGGTCATATGTGTTGGAAACCGCCCCTCCCAAAAGAAGGGACGCGCCAAAATGCAAAAGAGGGTTCCTTTTTTGACCCCCCAAATGCAAATACAACGCCGTTATTCCAGCCGTTATGCAAACGGACACCGCCCGTATCCACCCGCGTTTTCCTTCCCCAAAATTCAAAAAAGCCCCGCAGTTGTGAGAACGGCGCAAAACCACACGGCCGCCCCAGACCGGCCTTTCCTCCTGCATTCCCATCGTCTTTTCCACACGGCTTTTTATCCGCAAATCCCCGGCGGCCACTGCGGCAGCCGCCAGTACCGCCATTTTGCATACCCGCATTTTATCGTCTCCAACCCGTTTTTCAGGCTTCGCTTTCCTTTCCCACATATTGCCTGATCACACCCTTCAATTGCTGTATATCAATCGGTTTCGCCAAATGCACGTTCATCCCGGCCCGCAGCGCTTCCCTCTCGTCCTCCGCAAATGCGTTCGCCGTCATGGCGATAATCGGTATTTTCCCCGCATCAGGCCTATCCATCTCCCGGATTCTGCGCGTTGCGTCATAACCGTTCATAACCGGCATCTGCACATCCATCAAAATTGCGTCAAATTCCCCTTCGGCGGAATCCGCAAAACGTTCGGCAGCCAGTAAACCGTTTTCAACGATCTCACAATCGGCTCCCTCCAACGACAAAAGCTCACCCAAAATTTCTGCATTGATCTCATTGTCCTCCGCCGCAAGAAACCGCAGTCCCTCCAGATTGTCGTCCTGTTCCTGCGCCGTCTGTTCGTCTTTCTCCGGTTTTCCCTGCATTTCCCGTATTTTTTCCTTAAACGCGGAAGTGAAAAACGGCTTGGGGAGAATACCCGTATTCTCTGTCAGAAGCGCTTCGTCCGTTCCGTCCGCTCCGTAATCCGCCAGCAACAGGATCGGTACTGCATCCGGCAATACTTCCCGCAGGCTTGCCACCGTCCGGCGTCCTTCCCAATCCGGTATATCTGTGTCCAGCAGAACCGCCTGGTATCCGTCCGTCTCCTTTCGCAAAAGGCAAACGGCCTCTTCCCCGTTTCCGGCAGCGCCTACGAAAACCCCCGCATCTTTCATAAGTTCCTGCACGTCCCTGCAGATTCCGTCCGTGCGTCCCACCGTCAAAATGCGGGAAATTCCCCTTTCCTGCCAGAATTTCCTGTCTGCGTGTCCTTCCGGTATACGGAATTCCAATTCCACCTTGAACAGGCTTCCCTTTCCCACCTGACTGCTCACGTCGATCGTTCCGCCCATGAGTTCGACAATATTTTTGGTGATGGCCATGCCAAGCCCCGTGCCCTGCACTTTGTTCGTCGTGCTGTTCTCCGCCCTGGTAAAAGCCTCAAATATCGTCTTTAAATACTCTTGCGTCATGCCATACCCATCGTCCTGTACTTCAATCCGGATATGCTCATACTGATCCGAACGCTGTTTGAGTCCGATGATCCGAAACCAAATATTCCCTTTCTCCGGCGTATATTTGATGGCGTTGGAAAGCAAGTTGATCAAAATCTGGTTGATCCTGGTCTCGTCGCCCATCAGATACTCATGTTTGATACCCGTCACTTCCACATGGAAATTCTGTTCTTTCGCCTTTGCCATGGGACGGATGATCGCATCTACGGAGGATACCAGATCATTCAAAGTAAACTCTTCCACGGCAAGCACCACTTTTCCGCTTTCAATTTTGGAAACATCCAGAATATCATTGATCAAACTAAGCAAATGCTGTCCGGACGCCATAATCTTTTTCGTATAATCCCTCACCTTCCCGGGATTTTCCGCATCCCTGGCAAGCAGCGTGGTAAATCCCAGCACCGCATTCATCGGCGTGCGGATATC
>DERU01000189.1 GCA_002361095.1 Lachnospiraceae bacterium UBA3332 | reverse complement strand
TGGCTTTCCGACGGCGGCGGTCGGAAAGCCACCCCCTGCCTTGTTTTTCCCCACTGTGCCGCTTCATCCCACAGGCCGGTTTTAAAGCGTGCTTCAAACACGCTCTAGGCTTCTCCGCTTTGTACGTAAAAATCCGTGAGCACAAACGCTGCCTCCGGGGCCTTTTCGTCCGCAAGGGGCAGTTCGTAGGAAGTATCCTCAACGGGAATGTCTTCACGTGTGGGAGACATGCGGTTGGGGCCGGTGCGCAGGACAAAGCGGGAGACGGCGGAAACTGCCGTCATGAAAAGCGCACGCCTATGTTCCCGGCCGTCCACGCAGAGAACAAACGTGTGACTGCCACAGTCAACACACAGATTCAGCCGTATTTTTTGACAAGCGCGGTAGGAACAGACCGGAACGAGGGCGGTAGTGCGCACATAAAGCGTTCCGTCCGGTGCAAAAACAAGGCGGACAGCCGTTTGTCCCTGCGGATTTTGCAGTTCGCAATAAAGGGTGCCGTGTCCGTCCTGCTGCGGGGTTACGGAAAAAGAAAGCTTCTGCAGGGGGGATTCATACAAAACCCTTTCCGCCTTGGCATAGTCGTAGCGGTCAAAATCGCAGAGACGCAGACCGGGCGCATTCCCGCCCGTAACCGTGACCGGGGCCCATTTGGGGGAATAAAGGGTAAACGCCTCATAACCGTCCCGCAAAACCCGCTGCGTCTCCGTGCCGGTGACAGGAAGGGGCAGACGCGCCACCCACACATCTTCTTTGTTCACCGTATAAGCAATCCACATGGCGTCCTTTGGGCGGTCGATCCCCTCCGCAATCCCCCGCATATACTGGGGCCCGTAATCCTTCCAGTAGCCGCCGAAACGCATGGGCGGAACTTCCCCATGTACCAGCAGCATGTCCCCGTAAGCAATGCCGTCCTCAGAGGTAGTAACGCACATGGGCCAGCGATGGGTGGACTCCAGTGTCGGATCGTAAACCATGGCGTATCTGCCGTCCGCCGTTTTCTGCGCCCAGACCTTTTGCCCGCTCATAACCAAAGACGGGCATACGGTCACGGGCGTCCATGTTTTTCCGCCGTCGCCGCTGCGCGCACACCGGGAATGCTTCCATAGCCCGATCACCGTATCTTCGTCTATATGATACCAGCAAAACGCCTGATTGGAAGCATCCTTCTCCGGCCCGTGTTTAATTAAAACCAGCGGATCCCTGTCACCGTTTTCCTCCGCCCACTGCTGCACGGCAAGGGAATCGGCCAACAGTTCTTCACAGCAGGCAACAAAAGCTTCATCCGGTGATTTCGTATAAAGGGGATACAACAGCTGTCCTTCGTCCCAACCGCCCTGCCAGCAGGGACGGATAAAATAAATCGGCCCCATCGTGTCGTCGGGATACAGTTCCCGCACCACCCTTCCGATGCCGTAGCAGTCCCAATTGTTCACCCAGGGCTTGGGGGACCACCCGTAAAACCCCAAAAGCAGCAGTCTGCCGCTTTTTGTCTGATAAAATCCCGTCCGCTGGTGCACAAAAGCATAGGTATCCCCCGAAAACGAAACGGTTTCCCCTGTGGCGTTTGTCACCGTACAGGCCGGGATCCGATACGGAGGGAAAGCCACCCGAAAATCGTCCCATTGCATACCGTCTTCGGAAGACGCCAGGATGCTCTGCCCTGCGCCGGTGTGCTCACTCATGGGATTGGTAAAATAATGCAGGTAAAACATACCGCTGCGGTATGCCAGGTCCGCCCCGTGCTTGTATGTGCCGCCCACCCCGTCGTCCCATTCCGGATGGGTACGGTTTGCCCGTGTCACCTGATAACAGGCCGCCCCCTTTACGGGGGGCAGCATACCGGAGTGGTAATCACAGTTTGGCACGCGTTCCCCGCAATAATGAGGCAGCAGCTTTTCCCGTTCCTGATCCTTCATTTTTACTTCCGCTTTCTTTTCCCCTGTTTTCATGATCCTTCTGCCATTTGTCCCAAACCGTCCGCACTGTGGTCCGGCCACTGAATCCGGCCCAGTTCCCCCTGCGTATCGACAAAATTCCGCAGCGCCCGGAAACGGCCTTTTGCATCTTTGTCCTCCTGCAGCCGGACGGCGCAGGGATCCACATAATTTCTTCCGGTACCCCAAAAAAGTACGCGGTGCACCAGGGCGTCCCTGTGCCGCTGCACTTCACCCCCATAGGCAGGATTTTCAATCTCATTGCAAAGTTCCAGCGGATCCTTCTCCAAATCGAAAAACATGGCGTTTTCCATGGAACCGTTTACCAGCAGCTTGTACTTACCGGAACGAAGCATATAACCGATACGCGGCGCCGCATCCGTCCCGTATTGTCCCTCGGAAAAAACATATTCCCGCCTGACAGGCCCCCGCAGATCCAGACCGCACATTCCCCCGGCAGGACCAATCTTGCACACCGAAAGGATCGTTGTGCCCAAATCAATGTTTTCGCACATCCGTTCGTCCACCCCGGCACCTTTTATTCCTGCCGGATATTTCACGACCAAAGGAATCCGGGCTAAGGGATCATATAAGTAATTCCCCTTTAGCAGCATATGGTGGTATCCCAGATACTCCCCGTGATCGCTGGTATAAATGATCATCGTGTCGTCATACAAACCTTTTTTCTTAAGCAGGGCGAGAATTTCCCCTATCCCGTCGTCAATCTGGGTAATTGTCCCATAATACATCGCAAGGACACGGCGAAGCTTTTCCTGCGTCAGCGTGCGATGGTCAAAGAAACCCGGATGGTTTAAAGAATCGCCGGGCATAACTTCCGGAATATAACCGGGCGGAATTTGAACGGCCCGGGGATCGTACATCGTACTGTAGGGCGCGGGCGGATCAAAGGGATGGTGCGGCTTGATATAACCGACCATCAGCAGATTTCCGCCCTGCGCATCCCAGTTTTCAATTTCCTGCAGCACCTGTCCGGTAATCCAGGAGGTGGAATGAAGTTCTTTTGGCAAATCCGATTCAAACGCGCCGAAATTATCATAATATGCGCGGCCGGCCCGGCAGCGGAACGCATCCACCTGATCTACCAGATCCGCAGCGTCCACGCGCCCCTGCCCCATCAGCCAAGTATGGTAATCGTCTTCAAAACGTCCGTCCCCATTCTGCTCTGCCAGAATCATCCGTTCAAAACCCACATCCAAATAAGTCGGCGTAAAATGCATCTTCCCCACCGCCGCCGTATGCCACCCGGCCTGCCGCAGGAGTTTGGGAAACGTGGCCGTTCCGGAAGGAAGGGTGGAACGGTTCGTCCAAGCGGAATGCTGGTGGACGTACTGACCGCTAAAGAGGGAGTACCGGGAAGGGGTGCAAACCGGATAGACGGTATAATGGTTGGTATAACGCACCCCGTCAGCCGCAATTCCATCAATCGCGGGGGTTTTTACATCGGGATTTCCATAACATCCCAGACAATCCCACCGGTGTTGATCCGCATGAAGCAGCAAAATATTAGGCCGTCCCATAAAATCCCCCTTCCTTTCCGTTTCTATCGTTCCACGCGGATGCCGCAGTAATCCAATACCAATTCACAAAACATGGCGTTTGCCCAGGAGAACCACTCGCGGGTATACTGCGCAGGATCGTTCACGTCAAACCCTTCATGCATCATGCCTTTGCCCGCGTCGGTATTCTTCATCATATTCAGAATGGCCAGCTTTTCCTCCTGTGTCTTACTGGTCAGCCCCTGTATCGCCAGGGAGATATGCCAAATATAATCCGGGCGGGTATGCTGGCTTCCAATGCCCTTCGCTTTTGTCCCTTCATAATAATAAGGATTTGCACTGCTCAAAATAAATTTTCTGGTATTCTCCACAACTTCCCTGTCGTCCGCATCATATCCCAGATAGTCCATCGCCAGAAGGCTCGGTACATTGGCGTCATCCATCAGCAGATACTGTCCGTAACCGTCCAGTTCATAAGCATACACTTTTCCGTAATAGTAATTGTTTACCACTGCCAGCGACTCTATCGCGTCATGAATCTCCTTTTTCAGCGCCGCTGCCTGTCCCGCCAGTTCCTTGTCGTGCAGCACTTTTTCCGCAATGGTTTCCATATACCCCAGCACTACGGTCGCAAACATATTGGAAGGCACCAGGTATCCGTACACACAGGCGTCGTCGCTGGGCCGAAATCCCGACCAGGTCAGTCCCACACCGGATTTTACAAGCGCGCCCTTGCCGTCCCTGGAAAGCGTATCCGTATAATAGCATCCCCTGCGCACAAAGGAATACGGGGATTTTTCCTCATGATACTGCTCGGTTCTCCACACCCGCAGGATGGTATGCAGTCCTTTTACGAAATTTTCGTCAAACTGATCCGTCCTGCCCGTATTTTTCCAAATCAGGTAGGCAAACTGCACCGGATAGCAAAGGGAATCAATTTCATACTTACGCTCCCACAGCCATCCCGTCATCTCCGTCTCGTCATGATCCCAGCAATTGCCGTTATCTTCCTGATTGAACGCATTGGCATACGGATCGTGATTGATAAAGAAAAACTGCCTTTTGGAAAGTCCCACCAGCAAATCCGCTATCCCGGCATCCTCTTTGGCCGCCACCAGGTAAGGACGCACCTGCGCCACGGAATCCCGCAGCCACATCGCCGGAATATCGCCGGTGATCACATGCGTGGTTCCGTCCTCCATCTTTTTCACGGTAGTGTCCAGCGTGTTGGTAAAGCAATTGACAAACAGGTTTACCATAGCCGGATCGGATGAAAATTTCTCCTCCACCACACCGATCAGTTTCTTTAACGCGTTTGGTAAATTCTCTTTCATATACCGCATTCTCCTTTTTTCATGCCTTGGCACTTATTTACTATCTTCCCTTATTCTGCTTGCTTTTTCGCTTCCTGTCAAGCCACACTTTCAAATCCCCCACGGCTGTCCACGCAAAAAAGCCGCCCGTTTTTTCATGCCGGACGGCTTTTTTGCGTCATGTAATGACTCTAATTAAATTTTTTTGTGGCTGCAGGCTCCGAAAAACCTTGCTATTACAGCATTCCTAACAGGAGAAATTCCTATTGCCGGGGCGCGCTTGAAAATTCATTCCCACTTAAAGATGGCAATCCCTGCCACCGCCAAGGCCATTCCGATCGCTTTTCTCCACTCCCAGGGCTGCTTTTCGGCGCCGAACATGCCGAACAGTTCAATCAGGTATGCCGCCGCAATCTGTGCTACCACAATGAACAGCACCGCCTTGGCCGGCCCCAGGGAATCCATGCTTTTGATCACCGTCCATGTAATCGCCGCCCCCATCACGCCGCCCAACAGCATATATTTCGGTTCCACCTTCCAAACCCCCAGCAGGCTTGACCGGTCCGTAATGCCCCAAGCCGCCATACATACCAAAAACGCGGTGAACTGCACGAAAACGTTTGCCGTCCAGATGGAAGAAGATTCCGTCACCCGGGTGTTGAACACCCCCTGTACGCTCATCAATGCCCCCGATAAAATTGCAATCAAAAATCCAACCATAGCTTGCTCCTTTTCATGCCGCCGCCCATATATAAGCATGGCTTTTGCGAAAAGTATACCCTACGATTGGATTTTCTATTCAGGAATCCGCATCCTCCTGCGTCTCGGTCTGTGTCTTTTGCGGAAGCTCGATATATTCCGTCTCCACGTACTCCGTTCCCGTCACCTGTGTCATAATCTGCTCGGAAAGGTTTTTTAAAATATCCGACGCATTTTCCCCCGACCAGATTTTGGTATAGGCAATCTCCATGCGTACCCAGAAATTAGCCATGGACATCAGCTTGGGCATCGGAATGGAATAAGAATACTCCTCCATAAAACCTTCCATTCCCACGGCTTCCGGAACCACGCGCAGCCTTACCGGTATCCTCTTTGCCCGGGCATAAAGTTTGTCCTGTCCAAAGGTTGACAGCCAGGCCGCAAAATAGTTGGCCAGTTCCTTCTTCGTACTATAGCCGTTCACCGCCACCACGCTGGTCACGGAAAGCCCCCTGCTCTGCACCTCCCCATTGACGTCCGGAAGAGGCACCACCCCGTATTCATAAGGAAAAAGTCCTTCCTCCCGCGCCTGTGCAATCCGGTTTAAAATATCTGTCGTAGCTACCGTAAAAACCAGTTTCCCGTCCAAAAAGTCCTGCATTACGGAATCATAACTGGAACTTTTGGCGTCAATGGAGAAAAACTGGTTCAAATCCTGATACGTTTGCAGTCCCCGGACCGCCTCCAGATTGTAAATGTCGATCCGGCTTTCATCATCCCCACAGGCTCCGCCCACATCCATATAATTGCCCGCAAAAAAATAATTATAGAATATATCCGCCACATCCCATTTAAAAACCGCTTCCACCGTATCCGGTGCGTTATAGGCATCCGCAAAGGAGAGAATGTCGTCGATCGTCTTGGGAATCAGCGTTTCTTCCCCCACGGCAAGTTCCTGCGCCGCCTGCTGCAGATACGTCCGGTTATAGACCAGCGCGCTCGTCTCAAAATACAGCGGGTAAGCCACCATCTTGCCCCGGTAAGTCACTGCATCCAGCGCTGTCTGCGGAAAATTGCGGGTGGATATCACATCTTCCGGATTAAAAATCTCGCAGGCAAGCCCCGCCAGATATGCTTTCTCCAGACTCTCGTTCCCCAAAATATATAAATCGGGCAGATTTTCATTTCCCACGGAAGCCTGATTGACCGCCTCCAGATATTCCAGGCCGCTTTTCTGTACCGGAACCACCCGGACGTCATATTGCTCCAGATAATCCAGCGCCATACTCGCCAGATAATCCTCCAAAGCCTCATCCGTATACCAAATCGTGATCGTCGGACGAACCAGCATCGCATTATCCGGAATCATTTCCACCGCTTCCTGCTTATGCGTAAAAACCCATACCGCTATTCCTGCCGCCGCCACAGCCAATACGCCGGCTGCGGCAAACAGCCCTTTTTTCAGCCCCATAAATACTCCTTCGCGTCAGGCACGGGCAGACAGACAGGGTTCCAAAATGCGCAGCATTTCGTCCACATCCGCACAACCGATCACCAACGGCGGCAAAAAACGAATCACGTTCGGGCCTGCATTGATCAAAATAAGTCCCCGCGCAAGCGCAGCGTCAATGACAGCCGCCACCGGCCTGTCAAATTCCAGTCCCTGCAGCAGTCCGCTGCCCCTCCTTACCCGTATGTCCTCATATTTTCCGGCCAGTTCATCCAGTTTTTGCTCCAGATAGGCCGACACCTGTCTTACATTTTCTATTATATGGTTCTTTTCAAATAAATCAAGCACTTTGCATATCGCGGCACAGGCCAGCGGATTTCCCCCGTAGGTCGTTCCGTGATCGCCCGCCTTCAAAGAGTTTTGCGCCACCTTTTCCGTCATCAAAAAAGCGCCCACCGGAATGCCGCAGCCCAGCGCTTTCGCCGTAGTCATGATATCCGGCTTTACGCCAAATTTCTGCCACGCGTACATATAACCGGTCCGTCCCATCCCGCACTGGATTTCATCCAAAATCAGAAGGATATCCTTTTCGTCGCAGAGACGGCGCAATTGCCGCAAAAATCCTTCCCCGGCCGGGTATACGCCGCCCTCCCCCTGCACGGTTTCCAATAAAATGGCACAGGTCTTTTCATTGACGCAGGCCAGCACGCTGTCCCAATCATTCATATGGGCAAACCGGATGTTGCCGATTCCCGGTTCAAACGCTTCCCTATATTTGGGATTGCCCGTCACGGAAAGCGCCCCCATGGTTCTTCCGTGGAAAGAATGGTGCAGGGCGATAATCTCGTGATCGGTTTTGCCGTCCTTCAAAAAAGCATATTTGCGGGCCGCCTTGATGGCCCCTTCCACCGCCTCCGCACCGCTGTTGGTAAAAAACACCCTGTCCATGCCGGACACTTCCTTAAGCTTTTTGGCAGCCTCCACCGCCGGAACATTGTAATAATAATTGGATGTGTGAATCAGCTTATCGATCTGCCCCTTGAGCGCGTCATTGTATTGCTCATTGTGATACCCCAACGCGAACACACCGATACCGGACGCAAAATCCAGGTATTTTTTTCCTTCCACATTGTATAAATATACACCTTCCCCCCTGTCCAGCACCACCTGGTACCGGTTATACGTATGTAAAAGGTCCTTCTCCGCCTCTTCGATATACCCCTGCATCGTCTCCGCCATCATTTTCCTCATTTCTGCGCCTCTTTAGCGCCTGTCAGGTTTGGTTCCGCACACTTTTTACGGCCTGTATCCGTCCCGGACGCCGCCTATATCTGCTCCGACAGCCTGCCCGGCAAAGGCTCCCCGTCCGCCACGATAGCCGTTCCCACACCTTTATCGGTAAAAATCTCCAGCAAAAGACAGTGGGGAATCCGGCCGTCCAAAATATGCACCTTATGCACCCCGCTTTTCACGGCGCTGGTGCAGTTGGCAAGCTTGGGCAGCATACCGCCCCCGATATAACCGTTGGCAATCAGTTCCTCCGCCTCGCTCACCTGGATCCGGGAAATAAAGGAATCTTTATCCTCAAAATCCCGGTAGAGTCCTTCCACATCCGTCAAAAACACCAGCTTATCCGCCCCCACCGCCTTTGCCACCGCACAGGCCGCGTCGTCCGCATTGATATTGTAAGTGTCAAACTGCGCGTCCATCCCGACCGGGGATACAATGGGCAGATAATCGTTGTCGATCAGGTCGTAAAGGATTTTGGGATTGACCTGCGTCACATCCCCCACGAACCCGATATCCTGCCCCCCTGCATATTTTTTCTCCACCTGTAAAAGCGCGCCGTCCTTGCCGCTGATGCCCGCCGAGAGTACGCCCAGTTTTTGCACCATGGAAACCAGGTGCTTATTTACGCGTCCCAGTACCATTTCCGCAATTTCCATCGTCTCTGCATCCGTCACCCGCAGTCCGTTGACAAACTGCGCCTTTTTCCCGGCTTTTTCCACCCAGCGGCTGATCTCTTTTCCCCCGCCGTGTACAATGATGGGTTTAAAACCCACAAGTTTTAGCAGCGTCACATCCTGAATCACGCTCCGCAAAAGTTCCTCGTTGCTCATGGCTGAACCGCCGTATTTTACCACGATAATTTTCCGGTTGAATTTCTGTATATAAGGAAGCGCCTCAATCAGCACTTCCGCCTTTTTCATGATCTGCTCCATCTCCAGCTTATCCATTCTAACCTCTAACCCCTCTGCCCGCTTTGGCGGGCATACATAACACAAACCCACAGCATGCCGCTACAACTTACACATTATAACATCCGCATTGAAAAATGACAAGAAGCTTGTACATGCGCATAAAATGATTTATACTGGATGGGAGTTATAGGAAACGACTTTGGTCG
>DERU01000013.1:8421-11595 GCA_002361095.1 Lachnospiraceae bacterium UBA3332 | reverse complement strand
CATATAAACGTTCTCTCCCACCGGCTCCCCGTCCAGCGGGCTGTCCCCGTAGGGCGCCACAAAACCGCTTTGCGCTGCCTGATACCCTGTCCTTGGCAGATACCTTGCGTAATCGGCGTCCGTCTGTTTCATCACGTTCCACATCTCCAAAAACATGCAGGTCAGGCTGCGCACCGCATCCCCGCAAAGCCGCACCCCACTGTCCTTCCACTGCCCGTAAGGATGGGTAATATTAAAATACTCGTCCGCCAGATTATATCCCCCGGTAAAAGCGACCCTGCCGTCCACCACCGTAATTTTTCTATGGTCGCGGTTATTCATAAACAGGTTCAAAAACGGAAGCAGCGGATTAAAGACCCTGCAGCGGATATTTTCCTGCTTCATCCGCTTTATAAAATCATTGTTGATAAAGCCCACGCTTCCCACATCATCGTAAAGTATACGGACATCCACCCCCCGTTTCGCCTTGTCCGCCATAATTTCTTTCAATTCCCCAAACGCCTGGGAATCCTCTATCGCATGGTATTCCATAAAAATAAAAGACTCCGCGCTGCGCAGCGCTTCCTTTTGCGCCTCCAGCCCTTCCACCGTATCCCCGTAAAAAACCACATCCGTATTTTGGTATATCGGATATCTTCCATACCGGTGTAAATAATAAGCCTGATTGGCAATGGCCGGATCCGTCTCCCGCAGCAGACGCGCCACCTCTGCATCCTGCTCCAGTTCCCTGTCCAAGACCGCATCTATTTTTTCAAAGCGCCTCTGCATCCCTTTCGTGATCCCGGAATGCCCAAACATCAAATACAGACTCAGCCCCAGTACCGGAAGCGCCATAATCAGCATAATCCACGGCAGTTTAAAAGCCGTATTCTCAGGCATTACGTAAATGCGCAATACCGCGATAAATGCAATTCCTTCAAAAAGCAGGGAAATCAATGTGGAATATTTGTTCAGCCGCACAAACAATGTCATGATCCAAATGACCTGTATAAGAACCGATACTCCGACGAAAAATAAACGTCCAATACTGTTTTTTACCGATGCTTTTTCTTCTGTCCGCATCTTTGCCCCCTTCAAAGCCAAAACAGGGCAGCCCGTTCTGCACAGGCTGCCCAACCATCCTGTCCGGCATCCCCGGACAACGCTTTCTTATCGCGATACCCTTATTCCAAAACATACAGCTGCCAAAGCCCTGTCACGCAATGGCAAAAAACGATCTGCGCTGCTGCTCCCCGGTCTCCTGTGCAGGCTGGGTTTTCGCAGCCGTCACGGTTCTCGTCGTTCCTCCGGAAACATACACATCACCGCATTCCGGACAGATACTCGTATGCAGGCTTACATTCTGGCTCACCACCCTGCGATCCTCCCGCGCCGCTTTTGCCTGTTCACGGACGACATGCTCCATCTCATGCCCCCGCACGGTAGCCGCCGCCTGTTCGGGCGCTATATGTGTCGCCGTTTTGAAGGAAACGCCCGGATCATCGGAACCGTCCTGATATTTTCTCCGCGCACAGGTCTGGCATTCTTCTTCCTTCATCATCTCCCGCACGTCCTGCGCTTTTTGTCCCTCTCCGCTGTGTACGGTTTCCTGCCCTGCATCATACCTGCGCATCCGCATACGAACCGCCATCTCAGCCGGATCCGCCCCCTTGCGCATAAAGGGAATCCCTTCGCTTACAGCGTCGCTGTGAATGAGCGGAACCGGACGAACCGCCTCCACCGGTACATCGGGATTGGAACCGCGCGCTACGGCTGCCGTACCGCCCGTTCTGCCTGCAGACTGCGACCGCTCCGCACGCTCTGCAGACTGCGCCTGCCGCGCCGGTTCCTGACCGGTCTTTTGCTGCTGCCTGCGCACAAGCATGTCGTATGAATAACCGCCATAATATGGGCTTCCCCCCATAACGCCACCCACCATCACCATCGCCTCCAATGCCGTAAAATATCTTTGTTTTACTATTATAAGCTTTCCCGTCCAAAAAAGCAATGCAAAATCAATAGCAAATCAGACGGATTTCGTCACAGATGCAATGACTGTTATTACGCACGCCCAGCCCGATGCCTCCTGTCAGCCAAGGGTTTTTATCATCCTGTACGGAGAGCAGTTCCTGTCCGTCCGCAAACACCCGTATCCGGTTCCCCTGTACCCGCACCAAAAACCGGTATGTTTCGTCCCGCTTCCACACAAAGGGAATCTCCCGCAGAATTTTACTGTCATGGTCTTTTTTGCGGATGCCAAAGCGGCCCTCCCCGGTAAAGCCCACGGCATAGGAACGCATGGCTCCCTGCACACGTATCAACGCATAATGCTCCTCCCCCAAAACCGGTGTCAGGACCCACTCCGCTTCATAATCCGACCATTCCCAGTCCCCCGTATAAATCTCACCGAAATCACATCCTGTCAGATGCAGCCGGCCCTCCTCCAGATAAGAGAGTCCTTTTTCCCGGGTAAACTGACTGATTTCCCTGTGTATGTCGGTCCATTTTTCCGTTCTTTCCTGCGCAAAATCAATCCGGTAATCGGCTTTTCCGTCCGTATACAGTTCGTCCACAATCAGCCCGGTATCCTTTCGGGGCAGCCGACACCGAATTCCGATCTCCAACACCGTAAAGCCGCTTTCTCCCGGAATCTTCCAGGAAATCGTGTGAAAACCGCCGTCCTCCCAGGTACAGACTTCCCCGTACAAATATCTCTCCCCTTGCGCATCCCGTACTCTGGCGTACAGACCCGCCTTCCATTTTACTTTCTCCCCGTCCCCTTCCGGCGCCGGACGGATCCTGCCATGCACCGTCTGCCCCGGATATACCGTAGGTGAAAAAGCGGGACAGTAGCGGTTATCGCTAAAATCCTTCGGTTCGTAGTAGGTTTTCCGATAAACTTCACAGAAATCCCCTTCCGTGTTCCCGGCACTTTCCACCAGCAGCGCCCGGCCTCCTACAGTATCCGCACAGGCAATGTTTTGCAGTTTTGCCTGCCCGCAGTTTCTGACCCGTATGCCCTGTGTAGAGCCCGGATAGGCGAAATGACAGTATCCCCTTCCCCTGTTCCAAATCGTCTCCCAAGGTTCGGGCTGCTTTTCCCCCTCCAGCAGATACGCAAGCTGCGCCATGTAGGATGCGCCCTCCGGTACATCCGAAATATTCAAAGCCCCCGCCACGCTGGAAAACACCACA
>DERU01000013.1:0-8116 GCA_002361095.1 Lachnospiraceae bacterium UBA3332 | reverse complement strand
CTGGAAAACACCACAAAATCCTGAATGGGAGCCCGCCACTTTTCATAATCAATAGCCGGGATTCCTCCCCGCACGCCCATGATGGTGGCAACATTGCCCACATTGCAGTCCGTATCCCATCCGCACATGCAGCAAATGCAGAGCGTCCGGTCAAAATCGCCTTCTCCGTACAAAAGCGAAAGAATCATCACCGCCGCATTCGGGATGATATGACAGTTGCCCGGATATCTGTCATACCCCCAGTGATCATGAATATAAGAAAAGCATGCCCTCCAATCTTTGGGATGTCTGTCGTAAAAATCCATAACCGCACGCACCACCGCCGCATATTCACAATCCTTTGGCAGAAACGAAAGACCCTTATGAATGATTGTGCGGATATCCTGTTCCACAAAGGCATGGCTGATACAGACCGCCACAAAAACACCGCCCCATATGCCGTTACCGTCATGGGTGACGGAAGCGGCAGCCTTGGCAAACCGCGCCGCCTGCTCCTCCCTTCCGGGACTCACCAGTCCCCAGCAGTCGATAAAAATCTGTCCGCCGATCTGCTCCGCCACCGCCAGCCCGTTTTGCTTTGCCGAACCGCTGCGGGGCGCCGGTATGCCGTTCCACAGATTTTCAAAAGCCGTATGTTCCGTGGAGACTCCATACCCTCCGAACCAGAAAAAGCCGTGTTGGTAACCGGCATAATTTAAGAGGGCCTCCCCCACATCCTGCGGACGCATGTCCGGAAAATGCTTTCCTTCCCGCAGCGCCCGGACAAAAAAGAAGGGGCCGTTGCTGTCGTCATCCGCCGCAAAATTCCGGTAGTCCACCGGATAGCCGGTAATCTCCCCATATTTTTCCCGGATTTGTTCACAGGTCCAGCCCTCCACCGGGGCTCCCAACCGGATACCGATAATCTTTGCCAGCCAACCCGCATAAATTTTGTCTATATACTCAGTTTTCATGTCCGATTCCCCTTCCGCCGCCACAGGCATAAAATCCTGCGATGCAGGACTTCTTTCATTATACACGCATCCCCGCAAAAACGCTACGCTTTCATACCCGTCAGGGTTATGCCTTCCACCAGACATTTCTGCCCGAACAGGTACACCAAAATACAGGGCATCACCGACAGCGTGGATGCAGCCATGAGCAGGTTCCATTTCGTTTCATAATCTCCCCTAAACTGCAAAAGCCCGATCGCAATGGTAAAACGCTCCTTGGAATTCAGATAAATGATAGGCCCGAAGAAATCATTCCAGCAGTTTAAAAAAGTGAACAGCGCCACCACCACCATTGCGGATTTGGACAGCGGGATCATAATCCTGAAAAAGATCTGAAGCGCCCCTGCCCCATCTATTCGCGCCGCATCATCCAGTTCCCTTGGAATTCCCAGAAAAAACTGCCGCAAAAGGAAAATATTAAAGGCTCCCCCGCCCAGAAAGGCAGGAAGGATCAACGGCCACAGGGTATCCACCAGGTGAAAATTCCTCCAGATCAAAAATTGGGGAATCAGCGTCACGGATCCCGGAAGCATCATAGTGGACAACACCAGTGCGAAGCACTGCTTCTTTCCTTTCCAGTTCAGGCGCGAAAAGGCATATGCCGCCATGGCGGATGTCAGACAGGTTCCCACCATACAGCAGACCACAACGATCATCGTGTTAACCGTATATCTGGGAAAATTCGCGCTTTTCCACGCTTTCGCGTAATTTTCCCACTGCATTTCCTTCGGCCAGACCACAAACGGCCGCATGCTGTAAATCTCGGTATTGATCATGAAAGAGGAACGCACCATCCAGTAAAGAGGAATGACGCAGACCGTCACAAGCAGCAGGATAAACGCATAAAAAAACGTCCGTCTCACATAATACCTGGCATTTTTCTTCTTTCGCAGCATCACTCTTCCCCCCCTTCATAGTACACCCATTTGTCGGATGTCTTGAATACCACCACCGTAAGAATCATCACGACGAAAAACAGAAGCCATGCCATGGCGGATGCCTTTCCCATATCCATGTACTTAAAGGCCTGCCGCCACAGGTTATACACATAGAACAGGGAACGGTTATTCGGCCCGCCCTCTGTGAGAATATACGCCTGGGAAAATACCTGAAGCGCACTGATGATTCCCATTACAAGATTAAAGAAAAGGGTGGAGGACACCATCGGAACGGTGACGCTCCAGAACTTGTGCCATGCATTTCCGCCGTCGATCTCCAATGCCTCATAATATACCCTGGGAATATTCTGCAGGCCCGCCAGGAAGATCACCTGCGTGGCTCCCGTATTCCAGATTCCTATGAATACAATGGAGGGCAGAACGCTCTTCGCCCCCCAGAAAAACTGGCTCCGGGGCAGATGAAGCAGACGCAGAAGTTCATTAAAAAGTCCGTAATCCGGATTCATCAGCAACAGCCACACAAAACTGGACGCTACCGCAGGCACAATGCAGGGCAGATAGAACAGGGACCTGAAAAAAGCCCGTCCCACCATTTCCCGGTTCAGCAGCATGGCGATCATGAAAGAAAACAGCAGATTTGCCGGTACCGCCATCACCGCATAAAGAACCGTCGCCCTGACGGAAACCCAAAAAGTCTCGTTTTCCCCGAATAACAGGGTGGCGTAATTTGCAAAGCCGATCCAGTGGGGTTTCCCGATAATATTGTATTCGCTCATACTGTAATAAGCGCTCAGAATCATGGGAAGCAGATTCAGGGCCAGAAATCCCGCCATTGCCGGAAGGGCAAACGCCCATCCGGTCAGATTGTCCCGCTTTTTTTTACCCATTGTCTTTTTATGATCCATATGATAATACTCCCTGCTTTTATGGAAAGAAGGAAAATGCGGTTTCTGCATTTTCCTTCCCTGTCATAGTCCGGCCCCTGTTTTATACCCGTCCGGTTCCTGTTTCAGGCGGCCGTCCCTTGTGCGTATTTTCTATTTGTAGAATCCCTGTACCTGCGCATTGGCGGCATCCCGGACTCCTTCCAGCACCTCCCTCGCGGTCTTTTCCCCCGCCCACAGTTCATCCAGCGCCGGTGTAATGATATCGTCGATTTTGCTGAAATTCTTCACTTTTGCCGTAACCGGCGATTTGGCCGTTCCGTCCGTCATGGGCTTGATCACTGCTTCATAATAATTGGAGGGATGTTTGTCCGTGATGCAGGATTTCATATACTCGTCGGTATACTCATTTTTATTGTTGGGAAGCCACAGCGCGGACTTATACAACGGCTCGTTCGCCCCCACCTCCATGAGCATATATTTCATGAATTCCCAGGCGGCATCCGCTTTTTCCGTATTCATCAGGGCGATTCCGGCGCAGGTAATGACCGTGTTGGCATGATCCCCCATTTTAGGGAATGCCGCCACATTGTATTTGACGCCGTCATTCATCAGTGTCGTGTTGCTCCACTGGCCGGCAAAGTTCATTGCCACCTTATTGGTCGCGATTTTTTCCGACAAACCGGGCATGGCAGAACTCACCGCAGGGGTAGGCGCCACATGATAAACGTAAATCAGGTCCTGCAGCTTCTGGAATACTTCGATGCCCTCCTCCGTGGCATAACCAATCCCTGTGCCGTCCTCCGTCAGATAATCGCCTCCCACGCTGTACATAAAAGGCATATACCCTGCCCACCACCGGGAAAGATTCACACCGTAAATATCGATATTTTCGGGATCAAAATCCGGATCCAGCGCATTTCTGCCCTCCGAATCAATGGTGAGAAGCTGGGCATTTTTAACAAAAGTATCCCAATCCCAGGCATTGGCATAATCCGCAGGCGGTTCCTCCACCTGATATTGCGCAAAGAGGGCGGGATTATAGAACATGCAGATGTTCTCGGCCCCGGCACCGTAAGCCACGATAAAATCTTCGCTCTTTCTGTAAATCAATTCCTCCATCAGGCAATTCGGGTCAAAATCAGGATCCTTATCCATGTATTCCTTCATGTTCAGGATCGCGCCTTCTTCCGCCAGCGGATACAGAATCGTCCCCGATTCCATGTAACAAAGTTCCGGCGTATCGTTTCCCGCGATCATGGCCGTAATCTTCGTGTCGTATTCATCGGGAATATTCATGACCGTCACATGGATATCCGGATGCTCCTGATTGAATTTTTCCGCAATATCCTCATACAGTTCCAGCGTCTCCCCTCCGTCCCATTCCGTAAAACGGATTTCCGTCACCTCCCCTGCAGAAGCCTTCTCTTCCGCTTTTGTCTCTTCCGTTTTTGCTTTTGCAGGCTGGGCGGCATCCTGACTTGCGGCGCTCTCCCCCGTTTTGGCCGCATCCCCGCAGCCGGCCAGAAAAACCGTCAGAACACAAGTTAACAGCAGACTGGTCAGTTTCTTCCTTTTCATACCCCTTCTCCTTTCGTATGGTGTTTTGGATAAAAATATCATAACAATTCCGGAATCTCTGCGCCATTGGAGGATTCTAATATTCCTGCACATATTCAAGGAAAAGCTACGCTTCCTCCCCGGAATGCGTCCCCCGCTCAAAAGGAAGGTACAGATGAATACCGGTTCCCTGTCCCGGCGCGGAAACCACCTTCCTTTCATAGGAGTCCCCGTACATCAGTTTCAGCCTTTCATGGACATTGGCCGCTCCGATCCCTTCTTTCTCCGGCGCACCGGACAGATAGCGCCGTCTGGTTTCTTCTTCCATTCCTTTCCCGTTATCCTCCACCCAAATATGCAGTCTGTCCCCCTCCCTTTGGGCCGCAATCCCCAAAAGCCCGCCGGATTTCATTCCGCAAAAACCGTGAAGGATGGCATTTTCCACCAAAGGCTGCAGGCAAAACCTGGGAACCAGGCATTCTTTCAGCCCCTCTGCAATCTCCATTTTTGCGGTAAACACCCCTTCATATCTTTTTTTCATAATGTACAGGTAGTTCGATACCTCCCCCAGTTCCTCCGCAAGCATGATTTTTCCGGATTCCTTTTTCAGCGTATACTGCAGCATTTCCGAAAGGCTCACAATCAAATCCGAAGTTTCCTCATCCCCGTTCTGAATCGCAAGCATGTTAATGGTATTGAGTGTGTTATACAAAAAATGGGGATTGATCTGCGCGGAAAGAGCTTTCAGCTGCGCTTCCTTCTCCCGCAGATTCAGCAGATAATTTTTCCGGATGAGTTTATCGATTTCTTTTACCATATGGTTAAAGCTTTCGGTCAAAAGCCGGAAATCTTTCTCCCTGGGCACCGGCGCCGCCGCGTCAAAATTTCCGGTGGATACCCGTTCCGCAGTGCCGATCAGTACATCGATGGGTTTCGTGATCGCCCGCGATACCACCCAGGACGCAAACGCGGACAGGAACAGGAAAAAGCACAGAAAACACATCTGGATCCGTTCCATCTGCACCATGGTATCCTTGACCAGGGTATCCATGGGAACCAGCGCCCAGGAGAGCCATTCCGGATCCTGAAGGGAATCAAAGCAGAGCAGATATTCCGTCCCTTCCAAACGGCACTGGGTATACCCGGATTCCCCCATATGGCCGAAAATCTCCTCCGGCGTCTGTTCCACCGGCCGGAACCTGTCCGAATCCGAGGAGATGATTTTTCCCTCTTCATTGGTAATGCCATAGATGCTGCCCGCATAGGAAATGCTGCCCTCATAGATCCTGCGGATATCCTTCTCCAAAATATATACAAAGAGCACCGGCCACTCTTCCCCTTCCGGCAGCACATGGTACGAAGCCAAATCGTTATACTGAAAACGCATCTGCCTAAGCATGGTGACGCAGTAACGGTAATCATAGAAGGCTTTTTCCTGCAGCCAGGAGGAACCCATCACCTGTCCGTAATCATATCCGCTGATCCAGCAGGGACTGCCGCCCGCCGCTTCGGCAATTTCAAGCATACCGGATCCCAGAATACCCTCCCTGCTGATGCTCATGTTCATGGTATTACCGAACAGCCATTTTGAAGTCCACAGCCAGGAAGCATATACCTCCGACTGCAGGGCAAACTGCCTGACCAGGGAAGTCCCGATAATCCTGTTATAATTCATGTAATCGGATATTTCGGCTTCTGACAGTTTGGAAAAAAAATTGAAATATTCTTTATCGTTAAGCATCAGCTGCGTTCCGTCCTCCACCTGCTTTAAAGACATGCGCAGTACCCCGTTATTTGCGGATACCACGGAATGCACCGCTTCCGACGCCCCGGAAAGCACCTCATTTTTATACTGACGCGCCAGTACCTGCCAGATAATCAGGGAAGGAAACAGTGTAAAAGCCATGAGCAGCAGGGCAATCCTCTGCCGGAAACTCATGGCCTGCAGTTTTTCTTTTACTTTTATCTGCATGATGTATGCACCTTTCTGAACTGTTCCGGCGACATTCCGTATTCCCGCCTAAACATCCTGTTAAAATAACTGCCGTCACGAAAGCCGCACCGTCTGGCGATATCCAGCACCCTGCAGTCCGTTTGTGTCAGCAGTCTGCAGGCCGTCTCCATGCGCAGGGTCAGAAGATAGGAGGAAAAAGAAACGCCCAGCTTTTTCTTTATCTGTGCCGAGAGATAATTCGGGTGAAAATGTACCATATCCGCCAGCGTTTGCAGGGAAATATCCTCTTCCGGATGCTGACGCATCCAGGCCACACAGCTTTCCACCGCGTCATAGTCCTTTGGCGCCTGCAAAAAGCAGGCCGCCGTTTCCTCCAGCAATTCTGCGGATATCACAAAAAGCTGTTCCATACAGTCGCACTGCGCATACCGCTCATAGGACTCGTTCAGCAAAATATCATATTCGCCCTGCGCAATCATTCCCTCCACTTCCCTTATAACGGAAAACACAACGGAAGATATCCTGTGCTTTACCTTATTGGGATAAAACAAAGGGTTTTGCGCCAGTTCCCCTTTCAGCTGTTCCAGCGCCCTGCGGATTTCTTTTTGTTCCCCCTTTCTTACCGCCTCCCGAAGTCTCCTTTCATAAACGGAAAAAGGCGGCAGCGGCCGCTCCAATACCGCATGCAGCTTCCGGTACAGAAAAACCCCGCTCTCCCCTGGTTTATAAAAATGAAATGCCAGCGCTTCGTCCGCCTGCCCGGCAGCTTCCGGAAGCTGCCATAGCAGCTTTTCACACGCCCCGGAAACCCCGGCCCACAAAACCACACCCTTATCCTTTAACTCCGCCGCCACACTGTCCAGTCCCAGGACCGCTTTCTCTTCGTCCGCTCCCGGAAGCAGCAGCGCGCATCTGTGCTCCTGTTTATTCAGCCCCCTGTCCAGTTCCACCGTAAGTCCCTCTGACCGGTAAAGGCCAAACCGTTTTTTGTCCTGCAGCGCTTTGCGCAACGCTTCCGCCTGTGACCGTTCCGTTTCCTCCCGATGGCCGGGCGTGCCTTTCTCCATGTTTTTCCACCGGATCATAACCACCACGCCAGGATTTTCCAACTCCGGAAAATCCTTTGGCAGAATCTTTTTCTCCCACGCCCCCGTGAGCAGCTTTTTCAATATTTTCTGGCGCTCCTGCACCTTTTCACGCTCCAGCATAGCGTCATAACGGTTTTGTCTGCGCCCCTGCTCCCGCTCTTCCTCCAGCATGGCGGAAATCCTGCCCACCAGCTTTCTGGCGTCCTCCATCCGAAAAGGCTTGAGCAAATACTCCGACACCCCGAACCGGATGGCGCTTCTGGCATATTCGAATTCCTGATATGCGCTGATCAAAACGATTTTCACGCGGGGATATTCTGCGGACACCTTTTCAACCAGTCCGATTCCGTCCAGCCTGGGCATGCAGATATCCGTGAGCAAAAGCTGTGTCTCTTTCCTCCCGATTTCTTCATACGCCTCCTGCCCGTCCGAACAGGATATCACCTCCGCCCCGGGCAGGAGCTTTTTTAAAACGGCAGCCAACACGTCCCTCTGGATTTTCTCATCATCCGCTACCACAACACGATCAATCAGCATTCCCGCACTCCCCTTACAATCCCCGTTTTTGTCCGCGCACCCTGCCGAAACAAATTTGCCATAAATCCCAGAATTATCATAAAATGCCTTATCCTATTTTAACAATTTTAAGCCCCGCATTCCATGGGATTTTTTTCCGATTCCTGGATTTTCATAAGAACCGCTCCGGTTTGGCTAAGGTCCTTCCCCCGTAATCGTAACG
>DERU01000247.1 GCA_002361095.1 Lachnospiraceae bacterium UBA3332 | reverse complement strand
CCCCGCCTCCGCTCCCCGGTTCGGCCCAAGCCCTTCCCCCGTAAAAAGTACCCCCGGACTGCCCGCCGCAAAGTCTAACGCTGGTAAAGTTCCTCTTCTATGCGCAGCAGCCGGTTATATTTAGCCACCCGGTCCGTCCGGCAGGGGGCGCCGGTCTTAATCTGTCCGGCATTAACCGCCACCGCTATATCCGCAATGATGGCATCCTCCGTTTCTCCGCTGCGGTGGGAAATGACGGTTTTAAACCCGTTTTCCTTGGCCAGCCGGACGGCGGCGAAAGCTTCCGTCAATGTGCCGATCTGGTTCACCTTCACCAAAACCGCATTGCCTGCATGCAGTTTGATTCCGGCGGAAAGCCGTTTTACGTTCGTCACGAAAAGATCATCCCCCACCAGCTGCAGCCGGTCTCCCAGGCGCTGGGTCAGCTTCTGCCAACCGTCCCAATCCTCCTCGTCCAGGCCGTCCTCCAGCGAAAAAAGGGGGAACTGTCCGGCCAGTTTTTCGTAATAGGAGATCATTTCCTGCGTGTCCCGGTAAATCTGCTGGCCTTTCATTTTGCTTTCGCCCGGGAAATAGTAACGGCCCGCTTTTTCATCGTACAGTTCGCTGGCCGCCGCATCAATGGCGATTTTGATATCCTGTCCCGGCGTAAAACCGCTCTTTTGGACAGCTTCCACAATAAGGGATAAAACAGCCTCCGCGTCCGGCAGATTAGGCGCAAATCCCCCCTCGTCGCCAACGCCTGTGGAAAGTCCTTTTTCCTTGCAGATTCCCTTCAAATTGTGGTAAACCTCCGCACAGACGCGCAGGCCTTCCGTAAAGTTTTCCGCCTGCATGGGCGCAATCATAAATTCCTGCAAATCCACCGTATTATCCGCATGCTTTCCGCCGTTTAATATATTCATCATCGGAATGGGAAGTTCCACCGTGTGAATCCCTCCCAAATATTGGTACAGCGGCATATGCAGCGCTTCGGCCGCCGCCCGCGCCACCGCCATGGAAACACCCAGACAGGCGTTTGCCCCCAGGTTTTCTTTGTTCTGGGTGCCGTCGCAGCCAAGGATCAGTTCATCAATCCTGCGCTGGCAGGAGGCGTCCTGCTTCAAAAGAACATCCTTGATTTTTGTATTCACGTTGGCTACCGCCTTGCGCACGCCGAGCCCGAAATAACGCACTTCCCCGTCCCGCAGTTCCACCGCTTCAAACTGTCCGGTGGACGCCCCGGAAGGAACGCTGGCCCGGCCGCAGGCCATCTCGCCCGTGACGCTGTTTTCCACTACAACCTCCGCCTCCAGCGTAGGATTTCCCCGGGAATCCAAAATCTCCCTGGCATGGACATTTTTAATCGGTAACGATACATTCATACTGTTTTCCTCGCTTTCCCAAAATTACCGTCCAAACGTTACGGTTTCTTTTATGACCGTCAGCGTCCGGTCGCCCTGCAAACAGTATGCACATATTTTTTCCCGTTTATCCGCGTATTGCGGACTCCTGAATCTTCTTTTTCACAAATTCCGGCACACAGTCCTTCAAAAAAAACTGTCCGTCCGCACTGCAATGGTTTCTGACCGCCTCCTGCGTCAGCGAAACCGTCACTTCATATTCCGTCTGCAGCCGCACATATTTAAATTCTTCCCCGGCCACCTCCATCAGCGACTGCGGGTACAGCCCTTTCAAAATCTGTTCGATCTGCTCCGTCTCGTCAAAAGTACAGACGATATCCTGCGCGGGAACCTCCCCCACTTCAAACAAAGCGTCCTGCGGCATACTCTGCGCGTCTTCATAGACATAATAACGGACCGTAATCTCTTTGACCTCATCGGCACGCAGGATGCTTTCCCTTCCGCCTGCAGGGATATCGTTTTGCGCAAGCAGCGCAATCGTAGCCGCAAAGTTCTCGTAGACCGGGTAGTTCCAGTCGTAACCGCGCCAGCTTTTACTTTCCGGCATGGTAAAACGCAGGCTTCCGCAGGGAAGATAGGTATCCAGCATCTGATAATCATAAGTTTCAAAATCCCTGCCAAAGGTTTCCAAAAGCTGCTTTTTGTCCATTGTATACAGCCATTCCTGCTTCCCGTCAAAATAGACGACCTTCATGGTATCCACTGCCTGCGCAAAGGCATCCTGATAGAGCTGGTACCGGAGTTTTTTATAGGAAGCGTCATCCATCAGGGCATCCAGCGCGTCTGCCGTCCGTGTTGGGTCCACATAAAACCGCCGGTATACATCCCTCCCCCCGGTCAGATGGTAACGCGCCACAAAACATTTGCTGTTTTCCCATCCTCCCTGGTCCTCCGTTTCCGTATGGTGGGGCATCCCTGCCTCCTGCCAGACGGACGCCATTAAAAGCGTTGCCTCAATGGTTTTGGGATCCCCGGAATCCATTTTGGCCAGCAGACGATCCGCCGTATTTTGAATGGACCGGCTTTCAAAATTATACTGTCCGAAATTATTATAGTCCGTTTCCAATGTCACGGACACGCTTTCGATCTTCTCCTTGTCCGGCAAAAAACGGTCAAAGCCGGTAAGATCGAAACGGAAAACGCATAAAACCAGTGCCGCCGCTGCCGCCGATAAGACCAAAACTGTCCTGCGCCCAAAAACCGCCCGCAAATCCCGCTCATAAACCAGCTGGATTACGCAATGCCCGACGATAAGCCCGCCCAGCGCCCCCGCCGCCAAAAACAGATTCTGATCCGCCGCCATTCTTTGTGCCAGCATTGCCGTGGATACCGAAAAGGGAACCAGCAGGAAAAATGCGAAAACGGGTTTGAGACCGCCAAACGCAATGGCCTGATAATAGCTTTCCGTCTTTCTTTTGCGAAACACCCACCAGCAAAGCAGGCCTGCCGCCACCGCTGCCAGCGCCAGCAGGAAAACCTCTTCCGCAAGGGCGCTGCACCATGTTTTCTCACTATAGCCGGCAAGCACATAGACAGCCCCCACGCCTTCCTTATAACCGGTTCTGTCCGCCAGGTTCATATAGCCGCGAAAAGGCGTCAGCCATGGCATGGCATTGAGCCGGTCCTGATCCGCCCGGCAATAGCTGACGAAAAAAACGCTTTTTAACCCGCCCCAGAGCAGGCGTATCACTCCTTCGTAAACAAACAGAACCAAACAGCCAAGCAGGGCCGTAAGCACGTTACCCGTCAGCAGGCAGGCCAGCAGGGCCACATGGTACATCGCCGTATAGGCCAGCAGATTTACGAAAAAAGCAATGGCCGTACCCGCCAGCAGCCCGGAATCCACCACCCCAAAGGCCGCGCCGATTCCCAGCGACAGCAAAAAATTCGGCAGATAGCATAAAGCAAACAGCAGTATGCCGTTTCCCCAGAGCATCAAAAAATGTTTCGAACCGGAAACCGGTACGCTCATGTACAAATCCATCTTCTGTCTGCTATAGAGAAAAGAAAAACCCTGCACCGCAAACAAAACGGCAAAAAACGCCATACAAAGCCCGAATTCGCAGGAAATCCCTATATGTTCCGCAAAGGAATTCTGCATACTTTTAAAATATCCGTCCAGTTCCTCCTGCGTGGCCGACTGCTGTGCCGCAGACTCCATGGCCTGCCGCCTGCTGTTTAATTCCACCGTATTGCGTACCGGCAAAAGCAGGAACAATACCGCAAAGCACAAAGCCACCGTCCAGCTGCGCCGTTTTATGTTTTCTTTCCATTTAGCCAAGTATAAGCTTCTTGATGTCATAGCCCTTTACCTCCGTTTCGCTAATGAAAATCTCCTCCAAAGACAACGGCAGCACTTCATGGAACAGACAGTCCGCCGCCGCAAATACAGCGATAATTTCCTCCCGGGTTCCCCTGACGGTAAGCGTTGCCAAAGACCCCCTTTTCTCCTGCTTTACAATTTCCAGCTGCGAAAGCACCCGCACTTCCTCTTCCTTGGAAGAAAAAACACACTGCACTTTCTGGATGTTGCATTTCATTTCCTCCAAATCCTTTGACAAAAGCACGCCGCCCTCATGTAAAAGCCCCACATGGTCGCAAATATCCTCCAGTTCCCGCAGATTATGGGAAGCGATGACCGGCGTGAAATCCCGTTCTTCCATTTCCCGGGCAAAAATGCTCTTCACCCCTTGCCGCATCACCGGATCCAATCCGTCAAAGGTCTCGTCACAATACAGATATTTCGTATGCGCAGACAATCCGGCAATGATCGCCAGCTGCTTTTTCATCCCTTTTGAAAACGTGTGGATTTTCCTCTTTAAGTCCAGCCCGAAATGGGACAGATACAGATAAAAGCGCTCCCTGTCAAACTCCCTGTATACGCTGCTGTAGTACCTTTCCACATCCTTTGGCGTCGCGTTTGCAAAAAAGTACGGTTCGTCCGCAATAAAAAACAGCTTTGCCTTGGCATGCATATTGTCATATACGGGCATATTGTCCAAAAGCACCAGCCCCTTATCCGGCGCAAGCACCCCGGCCATCATCCGAAGCACCGTGCTCTTCCCGGCGCCGTTGGTTCCGATCAGTCCAAACACACTGCCCTCCCTTATGTTTACGCTGACACCCTTTACGGCATGGATATCGCCAAAGGACTTGGTCAGTTCTTTTACCTCAATCATTCGCCTTCTCCTTTCTGTGCCTGCCCTGCCGCTTCTTCCTGCCCGGAAACGCCGGAACCGCTAAACAGCCTTTCCCCCAGTTCTTCCCTGGTGATTCCCGCTTCCCGCGCTTCCAAAACCAGCCTGTCCAGCCTGCCAAAAATTTCCTCCCGCCGGACTTGCTTGAGTCCCTCGTCGTAAGATACAAAATTCCCCCGTCCCTTGACGGTATAAATAAAACCGGTGCGCTCCAGTTCACTGTAAGCGCGCTGAATGGTATTGGGATTGATGGACAATTCCACCGCCAGGCTTCGCACCGACGGCATCTTCGCATTCGGCTCCAGCACGCCTTTTAAAATCAGAATCTGGAATTTGTCCACAATCTGCTCGTAGAGCGGCCTTGCATCCCGATAATCCAAAATAATCATGCTGCTCCTTTCCATACAGGAGAACCGCCCGGACGGCGTCCTTTCGACTGTCTTTCCGGCTGCGTCCTCTGTATTAAGTGTACCATGGTAATTAATACACTTAGTATAATCTGGATTTTATATCCTGTCAACCCGGAATTTCTTACTGTCATGAAAACCAAAACAATTCAATAATTTCCTATCGTACAAAAAACGGCTCCGCCGGATTGATCCGCAGCAAAGCCGTTTTTCTTTTCGTATGCAGTTTTGTTCATTTGTCCCCGATGCACTTATAGGCGACAATGGTAACCGTTCCTTTTCCGGGGTATCTTTTTATCTCGTATTTCTCAGGGAAAGCCTCCAGCAGGCCCGGCAGTTTGATAAAGCCATATGTCCTTGCGTCAAAATCCGGCTTCGCCCGTTTGATAAACTGCCCTGCCGAACTCACATTCACATATCCTTCGTCGTCCTGGTATTTGTCGGAAGCAATTTGCAGCAGATTATGGATTTCCTCAATGCTTTCGTCCCCCGTGCCCTTGGGCGCCACCCGTTCCGGCTGGGAATCCCGCTTGGGGCTGCTGCTTTTTATTTCCGGCTCCTGTATTTCACCGGAAATGTTCTCCAAAAAAACAAATTCGTCACAGCTGTTCCGGAAAGACTCCGGCGTTATCTTGGCGCCCACCCCGATCACGTAGACACCCGATTCATGCAGGTTAATCGCAAGGGGCGTGTAATCGCTGTCGCTGGCTACAATCACAAACGCGTCGTACAAACCCTTATGCAGCAAATTCACCGCATCAATCACCAGGGCGATATCCGTGGCGTTTTTCCCCGTCACATAATCAAACTGCTGCTCCGCCTTGATGGCCAGCCGCTTCAACTCCTCCTCCCAGTTTTTTAAATATTCCTTCTTCCAATTGCCGTACGCCCTTTTTACCACAACGCGTCCGTGGGTGGACACTTCCCGTATCACATCCTCCAGTTTGGACAGCTGTGTATTATCGGCATCGATCAAAACCACTATATTTTTCAAATCCTCCATGGCACACCCCCTTTTAAGAAAAAACCGACAGTCCCGCCCTTTACCGCAGGATTGTCGGCACGTTAACGGTTTAGCCCACGCAAAGGCCGCATCCGCCGCTTTCGTTCGTCATCCCTTTTTGACAAGCAGGGATTTTCCGGTCATTTCCTTCGGCTGCTCTTTTCCCATAATCTCAATCAGGGTAGGCACAATATCCGCCAGACATCCGCCCTCCCGCAAGCCGTAATTTTCTTTATAGTTCACCAAAATAAACGGTACCGGATTGGTGGTATGGGCGGTAAAAGGCGCCCCCGTTTCATAATCCACCAGCTGTTCCGCATTGCCGTGATCGGCACAGATAAACAATACGCCGCCCATTTTCTTTACGGCGTCCACTGCCCTGCCCACGCAGACATCCACCGCTTCAATGGCTTTGACCGCCGCCGGTTCCACCCCGGTATGACCCACCATATCCGGATTGGCAAAATTGATGATAATCACATCGTACTTGTCCGACTCAATGGCCTCCACCAATCTGTCACAGACTTCCGGCGCGCTCATCTGAGGCTTTAAGTCGTAGGTGGCGACATCTTTGGGGGAATTGACCAAAATGCGGTCTTCCCCTTCGTTGGGTTCCTCCACGCCGCCGTTGAAGAAAAATGTGACGTGGGCATATTTCTCGGTCTCCGCAATCCGGGCCTGCTTCATGCCGTTTGCCGCCAGCCATTCCCCGAAAGTATTGGTGACCGCAATCTTATGGAACGCCACTTCCTTGTTGGGGATGGTGGGATCATATTCGGTAAAGCACACATAGACCAGGTCCAGCTTCTTTTCCCGCGCAAATCCCTTAAAGTCATCGTCACAGAACGCATGGGTGATTTCCCTTGCGCGGTCGGGACGGAAATTGTAAAAAATAACGGAATCGCCGTCCTGAATCGTCGCTACCGGCGCGCCGTCCTGCACCACCACGGTAGGCCTGACAAATTCATCCGTCTCTCCCCTGTCATAGGACTCCCCAATTCCTGCCGGACCGCCGGCCGCCGTAAGGCCTTCCCCTTTGGTAAGCGCCTTATAAGCATACTCCACCCTGTCGTAGTTGTTGTCCCGGTCCATGGCATAATAACGCCCCATCACAGACGCCACTTTTCCTACGCCGATTTCCCGCATCTTTTGTTCCAGTTCTTCCACATACCCCTTGCCGCTGGCCGGAGGCGTATCCCTGCCGTCCAAAAAGCAATGTACATATACCTTCTCCAGGCCGTTTCTTTTCGCCAGTTCCAAAAGCCCGTATATATGGGTGTTATGGCTGTGGACACCGCCGTCGGAAACCAAACCGAACAAATGCAGGGCGGAATCCTTTTTCTTACAGTTGTTCACTGCGGCAAGCAGCGCCGGATTCTCAAAAAACGTACCGTCCTGAATCTCTTTTGTAATCCGGGTCAACTCCTGATACACGATCCGCCCCGCGCCCATATTCAGGTGTCCCACCTCGGAATTGCCCATCTGTCCTTCCGGAAGGCCTACCGCCATGCCGCTGGCATTGCCTTTGACAAAAGGACAGGTCCGCATCAGTTCATCCATCACGGGGGTTTTCCCTTCCGCCACCGCGTTGTGTTCCTTGTTGTCGTTGAGGCCATAGCCGTCAAGAATCATTAAAACCACAGGTCTTTTGCCCATTGCTCCGTCTCCTTCTCTATTCTTATCTGTTTTATACAAGTCAGCGCTTTATGGCGGCATACCGCCGACCGCCATGGCTTATTATACACAATTTTTCTCCGACATGCAAGTACCGGATAGGGAATCCAAACAGCGTGCGCATTCCTGGATGCAATTCACGGGAAAGGCTTTGGAAAAACCGGAGGACGGAGGGCGCGGGAGGCGCGGACGGACATTTCCCGGAGGCAATACCCAAAACGGGAAATTCCGCCAAATCCCCACGGGATTTTAAAGCACGGCAGGGCGCAAAAAACTCACTTTGTTCGGACAGCTTTGCGCCCTGCTGCCCAACCCCGTGGGGATTTGGGGAATTTCTCCGCTT
>DERU01000251.1 GCA_002361095.1 Lachnospiraceae bacterium UBA3332 | reverse complement strand
AGTTCTAAATGCAAGTCATCCAGTGTCTGTATAAAATAGGTGTTTGCACACTCCCGGCTGCAAATATCAAACAGCTTCCTGGTGTTGGAACTGTGCTTCCCTCCTATTACTATCATGGCATCAACTTTGGCTGCAATCTCTCTTGCCTCGGTCTGTCTCTCCTCAGTTGCGTTACAGATAGTATTCACAACACTACTATCATACCCTCTTTTTTGAAAAATTTCAACTAGTTCTTGAAATTTATTGTAGTTAAATGTCGTTTGCGACACAATACATACTTTTTTTCCATAATCAAACGGGATTTTCTCAATTTCTTCCTCCGTTTGCGCCACCATGGCCGTCGTATGGGACCATCCCATAATCCCTTCCACCTCCGGATGGCCTGCGTTTCCGATAATCAAAATCTGACTGCCCTTTTTGCTTTCCTCCTCCACAATCCTGTGGATACGCCTGACAAAAGGACAGGTGGCATCCACACACGCCAGCCCCTGTGCATGGACCAGGTCATAAACCTTTTTGGGGACGCCGTGGGAACGGATCACGACCGTCCCCTCCTCTAGGCTGCGCAGTTCCTCCAAAGACGCTATCACATGCACCCCTTTTTTCTCCAGATCATCCACTACTTGCCCGTTGTGGATGATCGGTCCATAGGTGTAAATATTCCCTGCAGAGCCGATCCGCTCATAAACCGTATCCACTGCCCTTTTGACGCCGAAACAAAACCCGGCGCTTTTTGCCAGTAATACCTCCATTCCCTATTTTCCTCCCACCCCTTTTTGGCTGCAGACGGCAATAATTTTTTCTGTCACTTCGTCCGCCGTCAGCAGGGAACTATCCACCAAAACCGCATCTTCCGCCTGCTTGAGGGGAGATATCTCCCGGTTCATATCCTGTCTGTCCCTTTCGACGATATCCGCCCGGATCGTTTCATAATCGCAGCGGATTCCTTTTTCCTGCAATTCCTCATATCTGCGCTTTGCGCGCACGTCCGCAGAAGCCGTCAGATAAATTTTGACCGTGGCGTCCGGCAGCACACAGGTACCGATATCGCGCCCGTCCATAACCACATCGCTGCTTTTGGCAAGCTTTCGCTGCAATTCCAAAAGCTTGGCGCGGACATCCTGCATTTTGGCGACTACAGAGGCCATCCGGCCCACTTCCTCGGTCCGAATCTGTCCGTTCACGTTTTCGCCGTTTAAAAATACTACCTGTTCGCCTCCCTCATAACGAATCGTAATATCGGCTTTACGGCATTGTCTGGAAATCTCTTCGCTGTCCGCAGCCGCAATTTTGTGCCGGATCATCAGCAGGGCCATCGCCCGGTACATGGCTCCCGTATCCACATAAATACAGCCCATCCGTTTTGCAATTTTTTTGGCAATCGTACTTTTTCCGGCCCCTGCCGGCCCGTCAATCGCAATGCTGTAATTCATTTCCTCTCCATTTCCGGATGCCGCGCTTTTCCCTGCCAAATACCCGGTAGACCACGCAATCTGCAGGTTGAAACCGCCGGTCAGGGCATCCACATCCAAAATCTCCCCCGCAAAATAAAGTCCCCTGACTTTTCTGGACTCCATCGTGGAAGGATTGACTTCCCGCACACATATACCGCCCTTGGTAATCACCGCCTCCGAAAAGCCCCTGGTTTTGGTTACCGTGAGGGGAAGTCTCTGTATCAGTTTTCCGAAATTTTTCCGCTCCTGCTTCGTGACCTCGTGCACCTTTTTTTCCGGCGCAATGCCGGAAAGCGCTATCATCACCGGAATCAGCTTTGCCGGGAACAGTCCGCCCAATGCGTTTTTAAAATCCCGGTTTTGGTTTTGCGCAAAATCCCGCACGATCCGGTCGTCCAGCTGCTTTTCCTGCAAGGCGGGCTTTAGGTTCACGTATAGCCGGACCGCCGGCATGACAGGCTGTTTGGCGGCGGCGGCTTCCTGGAGGCGTTTTTCATTTTTGCGCCTCCATTTTTCCAATGCTTCCCCGTAAAAGCTGCTGGCGCTCAAAATCAGCGGCCCGCTCACACCGAAATGCGTAAACAGCATCTCCCCAAAACCGTTATAAACCTCCTGTCCCGCCACTTCCAGCGAAACCCCCACATTTTTCAGAGCCAGACCCTGCAGGGCAGCGCACCATTTTTCCGCAACCTCAAACGGAACCAGCGCCGGACCGCAGGGCGTCACCGTGTGGGACAGCTTTCTGGCCATGTCAAACCCGTCTCCCGCAGAACCGGTGGACGGGTAGGACAGGCCTCCGGCGGCTACGATCACGGCATCTGCCCGCACTTCTGTTTTATCCAAAAGACAAAGTCCCGTCACCTTCTTTGCATCCGGTGTTGTAAGAATCCGCTTTACACCCGTCTGCAGCCGGATCCGTACCCCTTTTTTTACCAGCGCCTCCTCCAGCGCACGGATGATGTCCGAAGCATGGTCGGACACAGGAAAAACCCGGTCTCCCCGCTCAATTTTTAACGGACACCCCTCTCCCTCCCAAAATGCCATGGCATCCTGGTTATCAAAACCGGAAAATGCACTGTACAAAAACCTGGGATTACGCACCACGTTTTCAAACAGGACTTCCCTCTTGCACGCATTGGTCACATTACACCTGCCTTTACCCGTGATATAAAGTTTTTTCCCCAGCTTTTCGTTCTTTTCATATAAGGTAACGCCGCACCCTGACCTGGCGGCGGCATACGCCGCCATCATGCCGGCCGCCCCGCCGCCGATCACTGCAATCTCTTTTCCCACTGCGCTTCTCCCCTGCCATACGAAAGGCCTCGGTTTCTCATTCGTCCCCACCGAGCGCATTCCCGAACATGGCTTCCTCGTCCATATAATCCATTTCATCGTTCATATAGACCTGATAGTTATTCCAAACCTCTTCCAGCGTCTCCAAATTCTTCCTCACGCGGTCAGGCTGTTTTAAACAAAGCGCCACCACCAGCGCATTGATCAGGGAAAGCGGCGCGGCCAGGGAATCCACAATGGAAACCGTATCGCTTTTGGCAAGCAGATTGCAGGAAGAATACAGATTCATGGGGGAGTGGACACTGTCCGTAACCGCAATCACTTTCGCATTCCTGGCATTGGCAAACTCCATTGCCTTTAAGGTACGCATGGAATATCTGGGAAAACTGATCCCAATCATGCAATCCCTCTCACCGATGCGAATCATCTGTTCAAAGATTTCACTGACGCTGGTAGTCTTGATCTGCACCACGTTTTCCCGGATCATTTGCAGATAAAACGCCAGAAAATCCGCAAGCGGCTGACAGCTGCGGATTCCTAAGACATAGACGGTGTCTGCCTCCGAAATCAAGCCAACGGCAGTTTCGAAAGATACCGGATCCAAGTGTCCCAGTGTATGCCGGATATTCTCCGCATCCCTGTCCAGCACGGAGGCGAGAATCTCAGACTGGGTGCTCTGCCCATAGGCTGCCCCAACCCGTTCCACGGAGTGATGCAGTTTCCCCTTCACCATGGCGGCAAGCGCACCCTGCATCTGGGGATATCCCCCGTATCCCAAGCCGTAGGCAAAACGAATCACCGTTGACTCGCTGATGTGCAGTTTTTCCCCCATTTTGGCCGCCGTCAAAAAAGCCGCCTGGTCATAATGGCTTTTGATATAGGAGGCAATGGCTTTATGGCCCTTGCTCATGCCGGAATATTTCCGGTTAATACGTGCGATTATATTGTCTTGATCTGCCATGCGGTTTCCCCATTTTTATACAAACAGGCAGACGCGCCATGCATCTGCCTGTTTTCCTTTCTCAAACGGGATACGCTCCGTTTTTGGTATCCGCCTGTGTCATATCCACTTTTTCCTGCTGTGCCTGACGGTATTTAAAATAATCCATCGCCACCTGCGGGAACAATGCGTAAGAAAGGACATCCTCGTCCTGCTGTTTCCACTGCTTCATCTCGCTCTCGATCTTCTCAAGTTCGTTGGGAATCAGATCTGCAGGGCGGCAGGTAATCACTTCTTTGTCTCCGATTACCTTTTTCTGCACTTCCGGATTGAAAGGTTTTACGGTTCTGCCGTACTTACCGGAAAGCAGATCCTTGGTCTCTCCGGTGGCCATCTTATATCTCTCGCC
>DERU01000204.1:434-3805 GCA_002361095.1 Lachnospiraceae bacterium UBA3332 | reverse complement strand
ACCCCTACCAGACCGGAACCGATCTGGGTCGCCAGCCGGATCCGCTGGGCTTCCCCGCCCGAAAGGCTCCCTGTCGCCCTGGACAGAGAGAGATAATCCAGGCCCACATCAATCAGGAATCCCACCCTTGCCCGGATTTCCTTCAAAATCTGTCCGCCGATCCGTTCCTGCTGACTGGTCAGTTCCAGATTCCGTAAAAAATCGTGCAGTTCCCCGATGAACAGTGAAGTAATCTCATAGATATTTTTACCGCATACGGTAACCGCCAGCGCTTCCTTTTTCAACCGCTGTCCGCCGCACAGCTTACAGGGTGTAATCCGCATGAAGGTTTCATATTCCTGCTTCATCGTTTCGGAAGCCGTTTCCCGGTATCTGCGCTGCACGCTCTTGATCAGCCCCTCAAAGGCAATCGGATACTCCCCTTTCCCGCGCTGTCCCTCATAGTAAACCATAACCTCCCGCCCGCCGGTACCGTAAAGCAGCATATCCTGAATCTTTTCCGGGTACTCCTGAAACGGCGTGTCCAAACTGAATTGATACTCCCTGCACAAGGCCTGCAGGATGGCGTTGGAAAAGGATCCGGGCTGATGACAATTCTGCCAGCCGATCACCGCAATCGCCCCTTCGTTAATGCTCAGACTGCGGTCCGGAATCATCAGTTCCGGCGCGAACTCCATCTTATAGCCCAGCCCGAAACAGTCCGGACAGGCTCCGAAGGGATTGTTAAAGGAAAAGCTCCTGGGTTCGATCTCATCCACACTGATTCCGCAGTCCGGACAGGAAAAGCTCTGGCTAAACGTCAGCATCTCGGCTTCCTGCCCCACCTGCTCCACAAACAAAAGCCCCTCGGAGAGGTTCAGTACATTCTCGATAGAATCCGTCAGGCGTCTTTCGATTCCCGGTTTCACCACCAGCCGGTCTACCACAATTTCTATGGAATGCTTGATATTTTTGTCCAGTTTAATCTCTTCGGACAGTTCATAGAGGCTGCCGTCGATGCGCACGCGCACATAGCCGCTCCTCGCCGCCCGATCCAATACTTTCTCATGCCGCCCCTTACGCCCCCTGACCACGGGCGCAAGCAGTTGGATTCTGGCCCCCTCCGGCAGCGTCATGATTTGATCCACCATCTGATCTACGCTCTGCTTTTTGATCTCCCTGCCGCAGGACGGACAGTGCGGAATACCGATCCGGGCATACAAAAGCCGGAAATAGTCATAAATTTCTGTCACGGTTCCCACTGTGGAACGGGGATTACGGTTGGTAGACTTTTGATCAATGGAAATCGCCGGGGAAAGCCCTTCAATCTTCTCCACATCGGGCTTCTCCATCTGCCCCAAAAACTGCCGGGCGTAGGAGGAAAGTGATTCCATATAACGCCGCTGTCCTTCCGCATAAATGGTATCGAAAGCCAGCGAAGACTTCCCGGAGCCGGAAAGTCCCGTAAAAACCACCAGCGCGTCCCTCGGAATGTCCACATTCACATTTTTCAAATTATGTTCGTTCGCCCCCCGGATTATAATACTGTTTTTCCGGGATAACATTTTTTTCGTCTGCCGCTCCATGTCTTTTCTTCTCCTGTCTTTATTCTTCTGCATTACCACCATACGCCTTGTCCCGTTCCGCAGCCTTTAATCCTTGTCCATGTCCTGCAAGGTCTTTTTCAATTCCACCATTCGGTCACGCAGCTGCGCCGCCGTTTCGAAATCCAAATCTGCCGCCGCTTTTTTCATCTTTTTCTGTACGTCCGCAATCAGCTTTTCCAATTCCTGCCGGTTCATGGATTCCGGATCCTTCTCAAATTTTACTTCCTCCGGCGCCACTTCCCTAGTAATACTGATCAGGTCGCGCACTGCCTTTTTAACCGACTGCGGCGTAATATTGTTTTCTTCATTATATTGCTGCTGGATTCTGCGGCGCCGGTTCGTCTCGTCGATGGCCCTGCGCATGGAATCCGTAATCACGTCTGCATACATGATCACACGCCCGTCCACATTGCGGGCCGCGCGCCCCACCGTCTGAATCAGGGAAGTCTCGGAGCGCAAAAACCCCTCTTTATCCGCATCCAGTACTACCACCAGTGATATTTCCGGAATATCCAGTCCTTCCCGCAATAGGTTGATCCCTACCAATACGTCAAATACATCCAACCGCATATCGCGTATGATCTCCGCCCGCTCCAGCGTATCAATATCGGAATGCAAATATTTAACCCGGATTCCCACCTCCCGCATATAATCTGTCAAATCCTCCGCCATCCGCTTGGTCAGCGTGGTAATCAGGATCTTTTGATGCTTGGCGGTTTCCTTTTTCACTTCGGCAATCAGATCGTCAATCTGTCCTTCCACCGGACGCACATCAATGTCCGGATCCAAAAGCCCCGTAGGCCGGATCACCTGTTCCGCACGCAGAAGTTCGTGTTCCGCCTCGTACACATTGGGCGTTGCGGAAACAAACAGCATCTGGTCAATATGTCCCTCAAATTCTTCAAAATTCAGCGGACGGTTATCCAATGCCGAAGGAAGCCGGAAGCCATAATCCACCAAAGTCTGCTTCCGGGAACGGTCTCCTGCATACATCCCCCGGATCTGGGGAATCGTCATATGGGATTCATCAATGATGATCAAATAGTCGTCCTTAAAAAAGTCCAGCAGCGTATACGGCGGCGTACCCGCAGGCATTCCGTTTAAATGCCTGGAATAATTCTCAATGCCGGAACAAAACCCGGTTTCCCGCAGCATCTCAATGTCAAAATTCGTCCGCTCCGATATCCGCTGCGCTTCCAAAAGCTTGTCCTCCCCCTTAAAATAGCGGATCTGCTCCTCCAGTTCCTTCTCTATCTCATCACACGCTTTATTGATCTGTGATTGGGGCACTACATAGTGAGATGCCGGATAAATGATTGTATGCTGCAAAGTCGCCTGTACCTGCCCGTTAAGCGGATCCACCAACGCAATACGGTCAATCTCGTCCCCAAAAAACTCTACCCGGATCAAAAGATCGCCGCCCTGCGCGGGATTGATCTCAATCACATCTCCCCGCACCCTGAAACATCCGCGGTTTAAATCCATATCATTGCGGTCGTACTGGATCGCCACCAAAGCCCGCAGTACATCATCCCTGTCCTTGGTCATACCGGGCCGCAGGGAAACGCTCATCCCCGAAAACTCTTCCGGAGAACCCAATCCGAAAATGCAGGAAACGCTCGCGACCACCACCACATCCCTTCTCTCCGAAAGGGAGGCCGTCGCGGACAGGCGCAGCTTATCGATCTCATCGTTGATTGCGGAATCTTTGGCAATGTACGTATCCGTAGACGGTACATAGGCCTCCGGCTGGTAATAATCATAGTAGGACACAAAATATTCCAC
>DERU01000204.1:0-142 GCA_002361095.1 Lachnospiraceae bacterium UBA3332 | reverse complement strand
CTTGAATTCTCCGTATAGCTGCGCTGCCAACGTCTTATTATGGGCGATGACAAGTGTGGGTTTCTGCAAGGCCTGTATCACATTTGCCATTGTAAAAGTCTTGCCGGAACCCGTGACCCCCAGTAAAGTCTGGAATTGGTTG
>DERU01000080.1:1809-4493 GCA_002361095.1 Lachnospiraceae bacterium UBA3332 | reverse complement strand
GTCATCTGCTCTCCGGTTTGGCCTAGGCCCTTCCCCACCCCATGAAAAGTAACGGCCAAACTGTTACGATTTCCGTGTGATTTTATGAGATTTTCTGGATGTATGATAAAATGTGTGTTATACTGGTAAGGTCCGGTAACGGGCAATGAGGGAGCGGGATAAAGGAGGGGATGCTGTGCAAAGGCCATTGACTTGTGTTGAAATTTGCGCAGATGCGGATAGGTTATACCAATACGATTAGAAGAAAGAGAGCAGGGAGCGGGGCGGAGTCCGCCCCCGGACATAATCATGATACAGGCAGAAAAACTGGCGCAGTTTTATTTCACCCAATACAGGGATTGCGTAAAAAACATTAAAAAGAAAAATAACGACGGGAAAAAGACCTATGAGCAGCGGATCACCTCCATGCTGGGGGAGATGACGGCCAGCAGGGCCAAAAAACTCAGCCCGGCTCATCTGGAGGAATACCACAGACAGATACGGAATCTGGTTTATTACGCTTTCAAGATGGACAATCAGTTTGCCATTATGAAAATCCGGGATCTGATGATGCCCCAGCTGGTGCGGCTGGATCTGGGGGAACTAAAAGAAACGGAACAGGAAATGGTGACGGCGAAGTTTTTGGAATTTCTGCGGACACAGATGCCTTTCGCCATTTGCCAGAAAACGCTGCGGAGCCTGTGCAGAAACTACGCGGAGGACGGCATCAAGACACAGATCATCGACATGGTTCCCACACGCCCGGAGATGGAATTTCCGGAGGCTTTGCAGATGCAAAGAAGGTTCATCCTGCATATCGGCCCCACCAACTGCGGTAAGACCTATCAGGCGCTGGAGCGGTTGAAAACCGCCCAAAACGGGGTTTATCTGGGGCCGCTTCGGCTTTTGGCGCTGGAAGTGTATGAAAAAATGAAGGATTGCAGCATTCCCTGTACCATGCTGACCGGGGAGGAACGGATATATGAGGACGGAAGCCTGGTCACCGCTTCCACGGTGGAAATGCTGGACATTGACCAGGAATATGACATTGCGGTGATAGACGAGGCGCAGATGATTGCGGATTCGGACCGGGGGCATTCCTGGACCCGCGCCATTTTGGGCGTGCGCGCAAAAGAAGTGCATGTTTGTATGAGTCCGGCGGCCCAAAAGGTGGTCACCCACCTGATTGACCTGTGCAACGATACGTATGAAATCCGCCGTTATGAGCGGAAAACGCCCCTGCTTTGCGAGGAAGAAGCTTTCCGTTTTCCGGAGGACGTTAAGGAGGGGGATGCGCTGATCGTCTTTACCAAACGGGCCGTGCTGGATATTGCCGGCCGCCTGGAGCGGCGGGGCACAAAAGCCAGTGTGATTTACGGAAGCCTGCCGCCGGAAATCCGCCGCCGCCAAATGCACCTTTTTGCCCAAAAGCAGACCCGGGTGGTGGTTTCCACCGACGCCATCGGCATGGGACTGAATCTGCCTGTGCGCCGGATTGTTTTTATCCAGACCGAAAAATTTGACGGAAAAAACACAAGGCCGCTTTTGGTTTCGGAAATCCGTCAGATTGCCGGACGTGCCGGGCGTTTCGGGATTTACGATACCGGCTATGTAGGGGCGATGGGAGAGGAAGGCATCGCCTATATCCGTAAGCGTTTTTGGGAGCCGGAGCCGGAGGTGGAGCATGTGAGTCTGGGATTTCCGCAGGTTCTTCTGGATATGGACGAGCCTCTCAACGCGGTGCTCCAGATTTGGAAATCCGTGGAGACTGCGCCTCCTTTTGAAAAAATCAGCATTGACGAAGTAATGTTTTTATATGAGCGGGCTTACCGGGACCGGAAGGAGATCGACGGGTTTGAGGATAAACGGATTCTTTACCGCATGCTGACCTGTTCCATTGACATTAAAAACCGCGATCTGGTGGAATTGTGGCTGTATTACTGTAAAACCTATACGGCGGATGTTTCCCTGCATTTCCCGGCCCTGATGATGTGTACCGATTCCGGCCTGAGCCGTTATGAGACCTTTTATAAAATGCTGGATTTGTATTACCAGTTTTCCACCCGGCTTGGGAAAAACATGGATTTGAACCGGCTGGAACGGGAAAGGGAAAAAACGGAAACCACTATCATGCTGCTGCTTTCCAAAAATAAGAAAGACTATATCCGCAAATGCCAATACTGCGGCAGCCAGCTGCCGCTGGGAGCCGCGTACCGGGTGTGCGACAAGTGCTATGCGGAAATGCATAAGAAAAAGAAAGCGGATGCGGACGGAAAGTAGCGGCCTTGGCTTTTAGGCCTTCCATCCGTAACTGACAACCAGTCCGCGCCATTGCAGATAGGTCAGGTTTTCCTTGTTTTTTTCCACATATGCCTGTATTTTGCGCTGCCTGCGGCAATAGTCTTCCGCTTCTTTCCTGTCCATGCCGTGGTTGGTAAACTGCCGGATGATTTTTTCTTCGTCCTCCGCGTCGCAGGCTTTTTCCCATTGTTTTTCTGCCAGCAGGTTTTCTACGCATGCGGCGTAGTCCGCCCTGCCGGGGGTGACAAAGCTGACTTTGTCGTTGACCCGCACATCCACATTGCGCAGCCCCTCCCGCTGCATCATGACGGGCAGGCGCATGCCGATCGCGTAGTCCCGATCCTGGCAGGCCAGTTCTTTGTCCCACATTTTCCGGAAACCGCTGCGGGAGCAAAGTTCCTGAT
>DERU01000080.1:0-1498 GCA_002361095.1 Lachnospiraceae bacterium UBA3332 | reverse complement strand
CAAAGTTCCTGATACGGCATGCCGTCGATATAAAAGCCGTCGCATTCAAATTCCCGGTTGACGTCGACTGCGGCCACCAGACCGCCGCTTTTGGTCTGTGCAATCATCTTTTTGAGGAAAGCCTGTGGGTTTCCCACGTGGCGCATCGCCGTCTGGCTGATTACGAAATCGTATTTTCCCCGGAGGCGGCATGCCAGGAAATCATCACAGATAAAGGTTCCCGGCAGCCCTGATTTTGTAAAAAGCCGGTTTCCCGCTTCGACCATGTTAGGGGAAAAATCTATTCCCGTGTAAGCGCTTCCTTTCGGCAGAAGGGGCAAAAGAGCCTGTCCCATATAGCCAAAGCCGCAGCCGCAGTCCAAAATCTGTACGGGATCTTGGATTTTCCATACTTTTTTGACAAGAAATTCCAGATAGTCCTCATTCCAGAATGCTTTTCTGCTTGCCTGCAAATAGTGCAGCCGGGATTCCCAATAGTCCTTTTCCCCGCTTGGGACGGGGATGTAGGCTTCCCCGGGAAGCGGCTTTAGTCCCAGCACTTCGTCCACCGTTACCTGAAAAAAAGCCGCGATATCCGGAAGCAGGGAAATATCCGGCATACTGATCCCGTTTTCCCATTTGCTGACGGTTTGAACCGATACGCCCAGACGCCCGGCAAGTTCCCGCTGTCCGATATTTTTTTTCTTTCTAAGGTCGTAAATGCGCAGCTGAATTTTACCCATCCGTTCCCTCCTTATTTTTTGTAACGGTTCAGACAAGCCTGACTGGTTACAGTTTTTTTACGTAGAGCATGTTCCGGGCCGTTGTGCCTGCGACCAGTCCTTCGCGGCCGTCCGCAACAAAGCCGTTTCGCTCATAGAAATGCCTTGCCGGTATGTTTTTTTGCAGTACCCAGGCGTAAATGCTTTGTTTGTGCCGCTTTTGCGCTTCCGTGCAAAGGTGCCGCAGCAATGCGCTGCCGATGCCCTGCCCCTTGAAAAACGGCTCCACATAAAAGCAGTATAATTCCAGTTCGTCGGTCCTGCCGTTATCCGGATAGTCCTTTTGGTTGATGAGACCTTTTACAATGCCGTCATCATATACCCAAATCGGGGTAAGCAGGGAAGGGTTTTGCCTGTATTCCTCTATAATGGTTCCGGTCTGGAGTTGGTTAAAGGAACCGTCGTCATCCTGAAAAATAGGGCGGTACGCGACCCTTTTCCCGAAAACCTCTATTTCCGCCAAACGGGAGATATCCTCTGTCCGTGCTTTTCGTATCATGTCTGCTGCCTCCTGCCTTTGCTGTGGGATTTTCCAAAAACGGTAAACGGATCTGCCTACATGCTGCGCAGTCCATGCGGATTACCGTACGAATTTCTTTCGGATTATTACCATTGTAAATGAATGCGGTCAAAAAGCCAATCACTTGTTTGGAGATTTTATTTTCGTTTAAAGCGATGGGGGCCCTTCCCGTTCTTTTGGTTAACAGTTCAGGCCCAATGGCGGCAGTTTAAGGCGG
>DERU01000035.1:2809-8777 GCA_002361095.1 Lachnospiraceae bacterium UBA3332 | reverse complement strand
GCCGCTTGTGACTTTCATGTTCACACCCATCTCGTTTGCGATAATACCGGCCAGCGTCGTTTTTCCCAAACCGGGAGGGCCGTAAAAAAGTACATGATCCAGCGCATCCTGTCTTTGCTTTGCGGCCTCTATATATATTTTTAAGTTGGATTTGGCCTTTTCCTGCCCGATATAGTCCTTTAAATACTGCGGGCGCAGGCTCCCTTCTATTTTCACATCTTCCTGGGTGAAATTGGTTTCAATCATTCTGGACATACCGCTTCTCCCGCTCCATACGCTGCCGTCCCATGACCGGAGCCGGCGCATACCCTTTTTCCATGAAATCTTGTACCCATATCAAATCATTTTCTTCAATGCCGCTTTCAGCAGGCTTTCCACATCCATCCCTTCCCCTCCCACGGCCTTTACCGCACGCAGGGCGTCTGTGGAAGAATATCCCAGCGCCGTCAGGGCCTCCACTGCCTCCTCCCTGGCCTGTCCAAGACCTGTGGTCTGTACCGCGCCGCTTTCCTGTGCCTGTGAAGGAAAAACATCCGGCAGGGAAACCCGGTCTTTTAACTCCAAAATAATGCGCTGTGCGGTTTTATTGCCGATGCCGGGCGCTTTGGCAATGGCTTTGGCATCCTGTGACACCACAGCCATGCGGACTTCGTCGGCACGCATGGCCGAAAGTACCGCCAGCCCTCCTTTAGGGCCGATTCCGCTGACACTGATGAGCATTTTATACATCTCCAAATCATCCCGGGACAAAAATCCGAAAAGCTGCAGCGCATCCTCCCTCACACTGGTATAGGTATAAACCTTTACCTCCTGTCCGGCAGGCGGCAAAAGCGGAACAACGCTGCCCGGAATCCGGATGTTATAACCGATATTTCCCACTTCCATGACCAGGTTATCCCCGGATACCTCCGCTACCTTTCCCTTGAGATATGCGTACATGAACCAAAACCTCCCCTGCCAGAATTCCGATCAAAATTCCGGTTATACCACCGGATAACAAAAGCCACGGCAAATAATAAAACACCTGTAAGGTTGTTGTCACTGCCGCCGCCACCAATAGCTGCCCTATATTATGAAAAACCCCTCCGCACACGCTCACTCCCACTGTGGAAAAGCAGCGGGCACGTTTTGCCGTCACCATGGCGGTAAAGGAAAACAGCGCGCCTGCCAGGCTATATCCTGCCGTGTACAGGTTTCCGAATAAAACGGAAACCAATAGCACCCGCGCCATATTGACCAGAAACGCTTCCCGTCTCCCGTACAAATAGAGGCAAAGTACGGTTGCAAGATTGGCCAGTCCCAATTTGACACCCGGAATCTGGGGCATAAGCGGTATCGCCGCCTCCACGTAAGAGAGTATCAGCGCAAAGCCGGTCAACATACTCAAAACTGCCGTTTTTCCCATCATGAACCTCATTTCCGCGCCGCGTTTTGCCCATAACGAATTTGCGGCAAGCAACGCGCGGGCACAAATTCATCCCTTCAATCCGTCATGGCATCCAGCGTTTCCTCCCCGGCTGCGCCTTCCAGATACACCACCAGCCGATGGGGAAGACAGACGATACTCTGACCGCCCCCAAAAATCTTTCCCTGCCGGACACAAATCCGGTCGGGACAGTCGGCATAAGAAATCCATACCCCGCGACCGTCCACCGATACCACGTTGCATCCGTCCTCCCAAAAAACTTCCACCGCTGTCTCTTCCCCAAGGGGCAGCCGATACACCTCCTGCCCGTCCTGTTCCACTACGGCTACCCTCTCCTGCCCGATGCGGCCGCCCTGCAAAAAGAAAAGGGCCGTCCCGGCCGCTGCGGCAAACACACAAAAAATCAGCGTCCAATCAGCCCTGGTCATATGGACTTTTTCCATTTTATCACAAAAGAACATACGTTTCAATCCTTTTCTATCCTTCCATCAACTGTAACGCCGCAATTGCGGGATCTTCAATTTTTTGCATGACGGAAAGTGCGTGCGGCTCCAAATACGGATCCTGCGCATCGGAAAGCCCCTGGTCCCAAAGTGTGCGAATTACCAGCTGACAGACGGTTTCCAGCAAAACCGCCCGATTGTCCTTTTTATTGATGGTTCCGAGAAGAAAATCCTCCGGCCCGGCCGTACGCCATGCCCGGCGGCTGTCGAAAACATCCGTCAGCTGATCCAAAAGTCCGTAAACCTCCTGCAGTAGCGGCATCTGCTCCAAACTTTTATGCATCCATTTGTAAAAGGGGGTGTAGCGTCTGTTCAACAAATGCACCACCGAGCAGGCATTTTTCACAAATTCCATAAGGGCTAACGTCGCCCCCGTCCATTCCCCCCGCTGACAAAGCCTGCCGTAATTGTATTGCCCGGACTGCGCCATGGCCGCCAGACGCGCCGCAATTTTCTTTTTCCGCACGTCTTCCGGATAATAAGCCAGCAGATCCTGACGGATTGCGGAAAAAATACCGGGTTCATCCAAAAACACCTCTCCGCATGTGGCCTGCGACAGCCGCGACTCCGGTATCCACATCCACTCCGCATTGCTTTGGGGGGCTGCGTCCCGCCCGATCAGCCGCGTATAAAACATACCGATCTCCAAAACCCCCACCCGGTCCGTCCCAAATGCGGTAACCTGTCTCGCCGGATATCCTTCAAATTCCTTCGGCAGGCTATCATAGGCTTCCTGGCAGTACGGGCCGTATTGCAAATACAATTTTTCAGGCAGCCAAATGCAAAAAGACGGCCCGAAATCATGATCCTGCGAAAGTATGTCGTCAAACCCCAGACACTCGGATCCCTGTCCCACAAGTCCTGCGGCAAACTGCCCCTGCAAAGCGGGATATTTTCCGGAAAGTTCTGTCAGCATCGGCCTGCCGTAAGCTTCAAAATAACGTCTTGCCAGTGTGAGGCCCTTCATATCTCCGCCCCCGGTTCTTTCTTTTCCGGTTTGACCTCCAGCCGTCCGCGCAGATCGGCCGCTTTTTGACGGTATTGTGCCGCCTTTGCTTCGTCTCCCAGCTTCCCGCAGACAGCGGCACAGTTGGCGCACAACAGCGCATAACTCATGTTTTCCCCAAAATGCAGTTTTACTTCCCGCAGCGCCTCCTCATAATACCCAAGCGCTTCCTGCAGCTTTTGCGCATGGAAACAGGCTTCCCCCATTCCGGCTAAAGCCGCGCTGTAATGGGCGTCCGTCCCTTCCGTATTTTTCCGGAAAAGAACAATCGCTTCCCCAAGCAGGGTCTCCGCCTCTTGATATTTCCCCATTTTAAACTTGAGCAGCGCCAGATTGGTCTTGGATGTGGCCAGATCCGTCCGGGAATCTTCCCTGCCCTCCAAAATGGCGATGGCACGCTCCAGAAATGCGGCCGCTTTTTCATTTTCCTGCAGGCTTTCCAGCAATAGGCTGATATTGTTATACAGCCCTGCAAAGCGGGGATCGTCGGGCGCAAGCTTCTCCTCATAGATTTTGAGCGCCTTTGCATAATCCGCAAGCGCATCCTCATACCTTCCCGCCGCCCGGTATGCGGTAGCCGCGTTTAAAAGCGTGGTGGCAAAATGTTCCGAATCCTCCAGCCTGAGTTCCTCCAGCAAAAGCAGGACATCCTCCGCCGCCGCAAAGGATTTTTCAAACTGGGAAACGCTGCGGTAATACCCGATCAATTCGTTCCCGACGGAAATATAAATCCCAAACGCGTTCTCCTCCTTCGCCTGCTCCAGACAGGAGAGCAAAAACGGCTCCACTTTTCCGATCTCGTTTTTTTCAAATAACTGATCCAGTTTTGCCAGTATTTCTTCAATCGTCTGCATCTTCTTCCACCCTGACTCCCTTGAAGCCGTTACCGGTATTGTATGCGATACATTTCCACATAATCTCGCCGTTCTCATCCCGCACGGCCCGGTTCCCGCTTTCAAACGTAAGTTCATAAATCAGTTCCATTGACAATCCGTTCTCCTTTTCAAATGCAACCGTATACACAAGACAACTTTGCATGTCAGCCGCGTCTATGCTTAACGGGAAAAAAATGTCCTCCCCGTCCGGATTGTCAAACTGGTATTCCAGCGTCCTTTCTTCCTCATCCGAAGACGCTTCCTTTGCGCTTTCCCCGTCCTTTGCATCCCTGGAGTCTTTTTTCCCCTTTTCCCTGTTATCCCCGTCTTCCCCTTCCGCCCCGTCCTGCGGATTTTCGGCTTCCTCTTTCTGCAAAATCCCTGCAAGCGCCTCCCCAACCGCTTCCTCCGGAATCAAATCCGGCCGGGTGAAAAGATCCGTTTTCAGACTGCTGACCTCACTCTCCTCCACAAAAGCCGCATAGGCAAGCCAGGTATTTTGAAAAATCTGCAGTTCCTGGTTTTCTTCCTTCAGCCTGGCGTTTGCCGCAATCATGGTATCCAGGTTTTGACGGACGGACGCCGTGCGCTCCTGCTCCTGCCTGAGGGCATTGCGCTCTCCCTGCAGGGACAGGGCTTCAAAAACAATGATTCCCAAAAGCAAAATCACCGTGATATAAGTAAAAATTTTTGCAAATACCTCTTCCCTGAATTTCATTCCGGTCTCCTTGTCTACTGTGCCCTGCCGCTTCTCCTGCAAACATTATATGCAACTTTTCAGGACAAGTCAACCTACTGTTACAACAACCCTGATCATCGGCGTTTCCCTGCTTGACGTTCCTGTAAATCCTTTGTATAATTAGGGCGAATTCTATGGAGGAAAATACGATGAAAAGAGCTTCGGAACTGGAAACTTTATTAAAATCCATCGACCATCGCGGCTATCCCGCATACAAGTCGTTGGCCGGAATTTATTCCTTTCCCAACTATACGCTGGCAATTGACCATGTGCAGGGGGATCCCTTTGCCGCGCCTTCCCGGCTGCACATTGACGTGGACATGCACCGTGCCGCTTTTCCGGCGGACTATCTGGACACCCCCCAAAAAAGGCGGGTACTCGCAGACTACGTGCTGCGCGCTTTCGGCCGCGCCATTGGCCGCTTTACCTTTCAGGCAGGCGGCTCCGGCAAAAGCGGACTGATCGGTATCAGCCGCCCGGGGCAGGAGGTACTCACCCGCACCGCCTGTGAAATTACCCAAAAAGAGGTTACCGTCCGTTTTGAGGTAGGCTTTCCCGCCGCAGGGCGCACCGTGTTAGCCGGAGAACTGCACAAAATCCTGTTTGACTATCTGCCAAAATGCGCTGCCTCCTCCCTCTTCTATCAGGCGCTTCCCGCCAGGGAAGTGGAAAAGGCCGTCTTTTTGAGCGAGGATCAGCTGTTTATCCGAAACAGCCTGGAAAAACTCGGGCTGGTTGCTTTCGTAGCCGACGGCGCCATCCTGCCCCGGGAAAGCGGTGTTTCCGACCGTCCCATGACCAAGGCCATCCCTTTCTCGTCGCCGGATTCACTGGCCGTCACCCTGACGCTGCCCCACTATGGCAAGCTGCGCGGTATGGGAATCCCCAAGGGGATCACCCTGATTGCAGGCGGCGGCTACCACGGAAAATCCACCCTGCTAAAGGCGTTGGAACGGGGCGTTTATGACCATATCGCCGGAGACGGCCGGGAGTATGTCATCACGGATCCCACTGCGGTGAAACTGCGGGCGGAGGACGGACGCAAAATCACCGATACCGACATCTCCCTGTTTATCAATGATCTGCCAAACGGTTCGGATACCCGCAGTTTCTCCACACTCGACGCCAGCGGCTCTACCTCCCAGGCGGCTGCGATTGTGGAAAGCATGGAAGCGGGCAGCAAACTTTTCCTCATCGACGAGGACACTTCCGCCACCAACTTTATGGTGCGCGACGCCCTGATGCAGCAGATCGTAAGTAAAAACAAGGAACCGATCACACCTTTTTTAAACCGGGCAAGGGATTTATATGAAAAAGCGGGCATTTCCACCATTTTGGTTATCGGAAGCTGCGGCTCTTATTTTTATATTGCCGATACTGTTTTGCAGATGGACAGCTACCACGCCCTGGATATCACCG
>DERU01000035.1:1689-2512 GCA_002361095.1 Lachnospiraceae bacterium UBA3332 | reverse complement strand
ACCACGCCCTGGATATCACCGGACATGTACAGGAAGTTTTGCGTAAACGGGAACCGGAACATTTTGGGGCGGACGGCTTTGCCCTGCCTTCCTCCAAACGGATTCTGCCCCTTAACGGCAAAAAGTCCGGCGGACGGGAACGGGAACATGCCAAGGTCAAAACCCTCGGAAAAACTTCCTTCATGATTGATAAGGAAACGCTGGATTTGCGATATGTGGAGCAGCTGGTAGACAGCGAACAGACAACCGCGCTTGCCTATATGCTCCGTTATGCCAAGGAGCACTATGCCGGCAGCAGGCTGACGCTCACCCAGCTGATCGGACAGCTGAACGCCCTTATGGAAAAGCAGGGTCTTGGCGCCGTCTGCGATTCCTCCTATGTACCGGTCAGTCTGGCCATGCCAAGAATACAGGAAATTTTCGCCTGCTTTAACCGTTATTAACCAAGACGCCTCCTGTAACGCCGTATAAACAAGGCCCAAAACCTCTGCGGAGCGCATTTGTTTTTCTTTCTAAAATGAAACGCTTCGCAAAAGTTCTGGGCCTTATGTATGTCATTCCCGCAGGCTGTTTCTATCGGTTTTCGTTGATGTAATTGACAAGGCCGCCTGCCGCAATGATTTTCTGCATAAAAGGCGGAAATGCCTGTCCCTGGAACCGGGTTTTTTTCGTCCTATTGGTAATGATGCCGGTGTCGAAATCCACTTCCACCTCGTCCCCCGCCTCTATGCCGCGGGAAGCCTCCGGACACTCAATGATGGGCAGACCGATGTTGATGGCGTTACGGAAAAATATTCGTGCAAAGGTCTCCGCTATGACACAG
>DERU01000035.1:0-1549 GCA_002361095.1 Lachnospiraceae bacterium UBA3332 | reverse complement strand
CTGCATAAACTCCGGAAACGCCTGTCCCTGGAAGCTGGTTCCTTTCGTCACATTGGTGATGACGCCGGAATCGAAATCCACCTCCACCTCGTCTCCGGCTTCGATTCCCCGGGATGCCTCCGGGCATTCGATGATGGGCAGACCGATATTGATGGCGTTTCTGTAGAAAATTCTGGCAAAGGTCTCCGCTATGACACAGCTTACGCCGGACGCCTTGATGGCGATCGGCGCGTGTTCCCGGGAAGAACCGCATCCGAAGTTTTTGTCCGCCACAATAATATCCCCCGTCTGCACCTTACCGATAAATTCTTTGTCGATATCCTCCATGCAATGCGCCGCCAGTTCTGCCGGGTCGGAAGAATTCAAATACCGCGCGGGAATAATGACGTCCGTATCCACGTTGTCACCGTACCGAAAAACCCTACCTATCGCTTTATTCATCTTTATACACAATCCTTTCCTATTCTGTTGGGCCTGCAATTTTACCTGCCAGGGCACTGGCAGCCGCAACCGCCGGACTGGCCAAATAAATCTCCGAATTTACATGTCCCATGCGGCCGACGAAGTTTCTGTTTGTGGTGGAAACACAACGCTCCCCTTCCGCCAAAACTCCCATATAGCCGCCCAGACAAGGTCCGCAGGTAGGCGTGCTCACCACCGCCCCCGCCTCTATAAAGGTTTTTAAAAGCCCCTCTTCCATTGCCTGTAAATAAATCTTCTGGGTTGCCGGGATAACGATACAGCGGACGCCGTCGGCCACATGTCCGCCTTTTAAGATCTGGGCAGCGATACGCATATCCTCCAGTCGGCCGTTGGTGCAGGAACCGATCACCACCTGATCCACCCGGATATCCTCCGTGATCTCGTCCACCGTCTTTGTATTTTCCGGCAGATGGGGGAAAGCGACCGTGGGACGCAGGGTACTCAAATCAATGGTATATTCTTCGTCATAAACCGCATCCTCATCCGCCTCATAAATGGTGTAGGTTTTACCGGAATGCTCGTTCATATAGGCAACCGCCTTATCATCCACCGGGAAAATCCCGTTTTTCCCCCCGGCTTCAATTGCCATATTGGCAATGGTAAACCGGTCGTCCATGCTCAGGTACGCAACGCCGTCCCCCACAAATTCCATGGATTTATAAAGCGCGCCGTCCACGCCGATCATGCCGATGATATGCAAAATTACATCTTTCCCGCTCACCCATTTGGAGGGCTTGCCGGTCAGGCGAAATTTGATCGCGGCAGGCACTTTAAACCACGCCTTTCCCGTAGCCATTCCCGCCGCCATGTCCGTACTGCCCACACCGGTGGAAAACGCCCCCAGCGCACCGTATGTACAGGTATGGGAATCTGCGCCGATCACCACATCCCCGGCCACGGTCAGTCCCTTTTCCGGAAGCAGGGCATGCTCGATTCCCATCTCTCCCACCTCAAAATAATTGGTAATTTCGTTGCGCCGCGCAAACTCCCGCACGCATTTGCAATGCTCGGCGGATTTGATGTCCTTATTGGGCACAAAATGATCCGGCACCAGGGCGATCTTGTC
>DERU01000093.1:4178-8942 GCA_002361095.1 Lachnospiraceae bacterium UBA3332 | reverse complement strand
TTCCGTCCGGTCCGCGTGCCTGCCTCCTGCCTTAAACCGCTGCCATTGGGACTGAACTGTTACCGTAACCTGGAAAGGGAGTTTTTCTCGGTCTTGCCGGTTGGCCGTAAGCCCTGTATAATGGACATAGTATATGGAGCGGGCGGGAGGTTGCGGAATCGGTATGAGGAAAAGGATCGATACGTTTTTTAACAGGCTGTCTTTTTTACAGAAATTTATCCTTCTTTTCATTTGCGGCGTGGTAATTCCCATGGGAATCCAGAACTTGGTTTATTATTGGCAGACGGAGAAAAATATTCAGGAAGAAATGCTGGAAAAGATTGATGAAGCGATGGACGATAAAGCGGATAAAATTTCCGGCGCGCTTTCCGGCGCGGTGTCCCTGATCCGAAGCTATTCCGGCAATGAAATGCTGTACCGGTATTTGGACGATTCCTATAGCAGGGATTTGGAATTTTTGATCCGGTACCAGGATGCGCTGCGGGATTTATTTACGGACAGCAGTATTTATTCCCATCAGGTGGGAAACATTCTCATTTACACCAATAACGATACGCTGCTAAACAGTTCCTATATCCGGCGTCTGGATTCGGTGGACGACGGTTCGCTGGGAGAGGAACTGACTTATCTCAATGTGGAAGCGGTGGCCGCAGAGCCGGGCGTTTTGCTCCGGGCCGCCCACGAAAACCAGAAGGTCCGTAAGGTTTATGACAGCCGCAGTCTGTCTTTGCTGTATCCGTTGGATTATTACAGGCAGTATGCAAGGTTTGACAAGCTTTTGCGCATTGATTTGGATTTTGGGAAGCTGGAAGACATTTTAAAGGAAAGCAATCTGTTTTCCAATATGCTGCTGACCGATACCCGGGAAAGGGTGCTTGTTGCCGCCGCGCAGTACAGCAATACGGGAAAAATGGAAATTTTTACGCCTAAGCGGCAGGAAGGCAGGATGGTGCTTTCCCGGCAGATCGCGGGATTTCCGCTGACCCTGTACGGCGTTTACGATACCGGCATGATTTCGGAAGAATTCCGGCAGAGCAGGAGAATTTCCGTGGCAATTTCCGTTCTATGCCTGCTTTTTGCGCTGTTTTGCGTATATTTGGTGGCGGGCAGCATCAACAGAAGGCTGCGCCGTCTGGTGTGGCAGTCAGAGGAAATCGCGAGGGGAAATTTTGTCCAGACTGGGCAGGAATGCAGGGGGGCGGACGAATTCGGCATGCTGGAGGGCAGCTTAAACCGGATGAGCATGCAGCTTTCGGAATTGATTGACAGGGAATACAAAGCGCAGATTTTTCAGGCGGAGTTGGAAAAGGAAACCAATCAGGCGAAGCTTCTTGCCCTGCAGGAACAGGTGAATCCCCACTTTATGTTCAATGCCCTGGAGAGCATCCGGCTAAAGGCTTTGGTTAAGGGGGAGCGGGAGACGGCGGGGATGATAAAATACATGGCGAAAATGTTCCGCAATCTCCTGGAATGGAAGGATAATATCATCACGCTGCAGGAAGAAATCGGATTTCTGGACGAATTTCTGCATATCCAGAATTACCGGTTTGAGGATGAGTTTTCCTATGAGATCGATGTGTCAAAGGAAGCGCAGGAATGCCTGATTCCCAAAATGATGCTGCAGCCTTTGGTGGAAAACGCCTGTGTACACGGTGTGGAGGCGGTCAGCCAGAACCGGTGGGTGAAAATCTGCGCGTCGGTGGAAGGACAAAGTCTTTTGCTGCGGGTGGAGGACAACGGCGGCGGAATGCCGCCCCAAAAGCTGGCCGAATTGAAGGAAATGCTAAAGGGAGAAACGGGAGCGGGCAAAAGCGTGGGGCTGTGGAACGTATACCGGCGTTTGACCTTGTATTACGGGGAAACCTTTACCTTCCATATCGACAGCGTACAGGGAAAGGGAACGGTATGCAGCATCGGCATACCCGCAAAAAAGAAGCAATAGGGCACGGCGGATGCAGAGGGAGGCAGCGGGATGTATACGGTTATGATCGTGGATGATGAGAAAGCGATTCGGGAAAACCTGCCCAAAATCATTCCTTTCGAGGAATACGGCTTTAAGGTTTGCCAGACGGCCGGAAACGGCGCGGAGGCGTTGGAAAAACTGCCCCAATGCCGTCCGGATGTGGTTTTTTTTGATGTCTGTATGCCTAAGATGGACGGATTGTCTTTTTTACAGGCGCTCCGACAAAACGGGGGCGACAGCCAGCCCTATGTGGTATTGCTTTCCGGCTATAGCGATTTTGAGTACGCCCGGTCGGCGATGCGTTACGGGGCCAAAGCGTATCTGACCAAGCCGGTGGACGAGGATGAGGTCTGCGTTCTTTTGGAGGAACTTAGGGCGGCGCTTTTGGAGAAGGGACGGAATCAGCAGAAAACCAGCGTACAGCGGTATGTGAACGCGGTCAAGGAAATGTACCACAACGGCGACGGGGACAGGAGCCGCCTGCAGGGCTGCCGGATGCTCCACAGTGTGATTTTGCGCAGCGATGCCGCAAACGAGGAGGGATACCGTATTGTCAGGGAGACGATACAGGCGCGCCTTCCGGGCGCAGAGGCGGCGTTTTGCAGGAACAGGGGCAGCGTGGTCAGTTACCTGATGGCGCCCGGGGCGCTGCGGGAGTATCAGGAAAGCGTAACGTTGTTTGGGAGGCATTTGCTGCACCATCTCAAAAAGGAGGGGGCGGAATGCGCCTTATTGTTTGACGACATGCTGTTTTCGGAGCCGGAAAGCACGTTCCGCAATGACCATGATACCCATTTGTACCGGATGCTGACAAAGGTATTTTGGGAGGAAGAGAAAATCCTGCAAAGCAGCCGGCTTGCGGGGCAGGACGCTGCCGAACACAGGCTGGAGGGGGAAGAGCACTATCTGGAACAGATCAAAAGGGCGGTTCTGGACACGGACAAGGAGGGGCTGGAAAAAACTTTTGCAAGCATGAATGAAGACGTGCGCAAAAATAAGCTGAATATCGTATTTTTGCAGGAACTCGGTTACCGGATCTACTATGGGCTGACGGATTTATGCAAAAAAGAGAATATAAAGGTGGATTTGCAGCCTTTTGACTGGAGGGATGCGCCCTGCTATTTTACCTATCCGGATTGGAAACGGATGCTGTGGGAGCAGATTGTTTCCTGCATGGAAAACAAAAACCGGACCATGGGGCAGGGGATAGGCGAACAGATCGTTTCGTGGGTGGAACGTCATTTTATGGAGCCGATTACCTTAAAATCGGTGGCCGACCGGTTTTACATGAATCCCGCTTATCTGGGGAGGAGTTTTCAAAAGATGACGGGGAAAAGTCTGAAGCAATATGTAAACGATTTGCGGATCGAAGAGGCAAAACGGCTTTTGCGCACGACCGACAGGCTGATTTATGAAATTGCGGAGCAGACGGGTTTTGCGGAGAGCAAATATTTTGTATCCCGTTTTACACAGCAGGTAGGCTGTTCCCCGCTGGAATATCGGAAAATGTCGGAACGGGAAAGCAATATTTGAAAAAAGGGCAATATCTGGGAAAAGGCAGGTGCAAAAATCGGAATTTTTGCACCTGTTTTGGGAATGAAAAAATGCCTTCCTTTTCGTATAATACCATTAAGAATTCGCAGACAGGATTCTGGAAAGGGAGGAAAAAATATGCAGGCAAAAAAAATAGGCGCGATGCTCCTGGCAGCGGGTATGGTATTGTCCCTGACGGCGTGCGGCAATAATGCGGATACCCAGACATCGGGACAGCAGGACGCTCCGGCTGTGGAAGCCGAAAGCAAGGCCGACGATGCACAGGAGGATACGGCGCAAAAAGAGGACGCTGCGCAGACGGAAGCGGAAGCGGACGCGGATGCGGCGTCCGGCGATTACGGCGGGCTGGTTCCCATGGAGGATGCGGACGATCCGATCACGTATACGTTTTTTGTCCGGGATCCCGGCGTGGCTCCTGCGGATGATAATCCGGTCATCAAAAAGATTACGGAACTGACAGGCGTAACATTAAAATTTGAATTTTTGGTGGGCGATCTGGATCAAAAGCTGGGTGTTATGATCGCAGGCGGCGATTATCCGGATGTTATTTTTGCCGGGGACGCGGCGACCAAGCTGATGGATGCGGGCGCGTTTATTCCGCTGGAGGATGAGATCCCCAAATACCCCAATCTGAACAGCATGTATAAGGATGTCCTCAAATACCTGACGCAGGCGGACGGACATGTATACAATATGGAAATTTACGGCACTTTCCAGAATGATGTGACGCAGGTGGCCCCGCCTTTTGAGTGCGGACTTGGCTTCTTTATCCAGAAGGCGGTTTTGGAGGAAGCGGGATATCCGCAGATCAAGACCGTGGACGAATATTTTAAGGTGATAGAGGACTATATGGAAAAGCATCCGGAAATCGACGGTGTAAAGACCACCGGTTTTGAGATTTTGGCGGATGGCTGGAGGAACTGGGCGCTGTTGAATCCCGCACAGAACCTTTTGGGCGCGGGCAACGACGGAGCGATTTTCGTAGACCAGAATACCTTTGAGACTTCGTTTTTCCAGATCAGCGATACGGCGTTTGATTTTTATAAGAAGCTGAACGAAGAGTACTTAAAAGGCGTGATTGAGGCGGAAACCTTTACCCAGAATTACGACCAGTATATTTCCAAGATCACTACGGGCGCTGTACTTGGTTTCTATGACCAGAACTGGAATTTCCAGAGTGCGCAGGATCTTTTGAAAGCGGACGGCAAATATGAACGTACCTATGTGGCGCTGCCCATCACCAATCC
>DERU01000093.1:0-3982 GCA_002361095.1 Lachnospiraceae bacterium UBA3332 | reverse complement strand
GGCGCTGCCCATCACCAATCCGGGCGTAAAGGACGGCTATCTGGATAAATCCAACGGAATCCCGACGGGTACCAATGGCGTAGGCATTACGGTGAACTGTGAAAATCCCGAGCGTCTGCTGCGGTTCTTTGACTGGCTCTGCCAGAGGGAAGTACAGGATTATCTGCAGTGGGGTGAGGAAGGAACCGACTGGGTAAAGACAGAGGACGGCGGCAAAGCCCTTACGGACGAAAGACGCGCCATTGTGTACGATACGGCAAGAAAGCGGGATGAGACCGGTCTTACGCTGTGGAATTACTGCCCGAAATGGCAGGGGATTTATACCTCTGACGGCATGCCCTGCGGCACAGGCGAATCCCCGGACGAATACCTGGCATCCCAGTCCGATTATGACAGGAAGTTCCTGGAAGGCTACGGCATCAAATATCCGGCGGAAATCTTCTCGGATCCCATCGTCAGGGAACCTTACTATCCGGTATGGGCCATGTCCCTGGAAGACGGAAGCCCTGCGGCGGTTGCCAATACGAAGATTACCGACGTGACGATGAAATTTTACCCGAGGCTGATTCTGGCCAAGGATGATGCGGAGTACGAATCGATCTGGAGTGATTTCTTAAAAGAATTCAATGCGATCGATCTGGATTCCTATCAGGCGGAGATCGACAGGCAGATTGCGGAAAAGATGGCAAAATAACGTCATATCCGGCTGCTGTAAAACAGAATGGGAGGACGGGAGGGGTTTTTCCCTCCCGCCTTTTGTTTTTTGGACGGGATGGCAGGACGCGGCAGCATGACGGGGGTTGGGAAAGGAGTTTTGCATGCGTAAATTTCAAAATACATTCAAAAAGATGGCTGGGCAGAAAGCGCTGTATTTCATGATCGTGCCCTGTATGATTTATACATTTATTTTTTCTTATTATCCGCTGCGGGGATGGATTATGGCGTTCCAGAATTACCGTCCCGCAAAAGGGTATGCCGGTTCGCCTTTTGTGGGATTGCAGCAGTTTCAGTTTTTGTTCCAGGATATCGAATTCTGGAGGAGTGTGCGCAACACGCTGGCGATGTCTTTGATGAATCTGGTGTTCAGCTTTGTGTTCGCCATTGTGTTTGCCCTTTTGCTTAACGAGATCAAATCCCTTGGCATGAAACGCCTGACACAGACCGTTTCCTATCTGCCGCATTTTTTGAGTTGGATCATTGTCTGTTCCCTGGTTTCCAACATGCTGTCCACCAACGACGGTATGGTGAATAATTTCCTGATGGGGCTCGGGGTGATTGATAAGCCTGTGCTTTGGCTGGGGGAGCAGAAATACTTTTGGTGGGTGACGACATTTTCCAACGTATGGAAAGAAACGGGATGGAATTCCATCATTTATATTGCGGCCATTTCGGGAATCGACCAGGCATTGTATGAGGCGGCGGAACTGGACGGGGCAAGCCGTTTCCAGAAGATGTGGCATGTGACGCTTCCGGGCATCAAATCCACCATCGTTGTGCTGTTGATTATGAATTTGGGCTGGGTGCTGAACGCAAGTTTTGAAGTCCCTTACATTTTGGGCAGCGGCCTTTTGCAGGACGTATCCCAGACCATTGATATTTTTGTCCTGAAATATGGTATGAGTATCGGCAACTATTCCCTGGCGACGGCTGCGGGTATTTTCAAGTCTGTCATTTCCCTGTTTCTTGTCTTTGGAACCAATGCCATTGCCAATAAACTGGGCGAGAACAGCCTGATGTGAGGAGGGGGAGCAGATGAAGAATTTTTGGAGAATCAGAATCGGAAAGCACAATCTGGGGGATGTGACATTTCATGTGGTCAACGGTATCATCATGCTTTTTGTGATCATCGTCATGATTTATCCGTTCTGGAATACGGTGGCTGTTTCCTTTAACGACGCACAGGATACGCTGCGGGGCGGTATTACGCTGTTTCCCCGTATCTTTTCCACATATAGCTACGAATCCGTATTCAAAAATAAACTCATGGGGACGGCGGCCGTCAATTCGGTGCTGCGCACCGTAATCTCCACGGTGCTGGGCGTGCTGGTGGGATCCATGATCGCTTATGTGCTGTCCCGCCGGGAACTGATCGGCAGAAAAGCGATCACCGCTTACTTTCTTATAACCATGTATATATCCGCAGGACTGATCCCCACCTACTTTTTGATTAAAGATCTGGGAATGCTCAATAGTTTTGCGGTTTATATCGTGCCGGGGCTTGTGAGTGTATATAACATTATCGTAATCAAATCCTTTATGCAGTCCCTTCCGGACAGTCTCACGGAAGCGGCGATGGTGGACGGGGCGGGCCATTTCCGCTGCTACTGGCAGATCGTGCTTCCCTGTTCCAAGCCGGTATTGGCGACCGTAGCGCTGTGGTGTGCCGTGGGCGCCTGGAACCAGTGGTTCGATACCTTTTTGTATGCTTCGGGCGCGGATCATCTGACGACCCTGCAGTATGAGATGATGAAACTTTTGTCCTCCGCGATGCAGTCCGGACGGGACAATTCCAGTATTTTCGGAAACGGGCAGCAGATGGCCAATACGGTTACGCCTACTTCCATCCGCGCGGCGGTGACGATTGTCGCGTCCGTGCCGATTTTGGTGGTTTATCCGTTTATGCAAAAATATTTTGTCAAAGGCGTGACCCTGGGCGCGACCAAGGAATAAGAGGCTGCCGGAACGGTCCGGACGGCGTTTTTGGAATTTGCACCGGTTACATACCGTGGCCGTGGAGACTGCGGTATGTGGAGGGCGTACAGTTGTGGAAACGCCGGAAGCTGCGGTGGAAGGAGGAATTGCTCGTGTAGCCGCAGGCGAAAGCGATATCCCGGATAGGAGTGTCGGTATCCTTTAACAGCCGTTCCGCCGCCGAAATGCGCAGAAAGGTCAGGTAGTCGTAGAAGGTCTGTCCGGTGTGCTGCTTAAAAAGTCTGGTAAAGTAGAAACGGGATAATCCCGCCCGCCGTGCGGCATCCTCCAGTGTGATATCTTCGGCGTAATGCCTCTGCAGATATTCCAAAAGCCTGGTGAGCCGGTTGGGGGAGGCATTGGCGGGCATGCTTTTGTCCGGCTGGAGGGACGTGTTCTGCCTGACGCAGAAATCGGTATAGCAGGCATAAAATTCCAGCATGCAGGAATAGAGGGAAAGCAGCCTTGCGGGATTGTCCCCCCAATAAAAGGAAGCGGCTTTGCGGATAAGGCCGATTTCCTTTTCATAAATCTTGGGGCAGTTGTCCGCAGTGATATGGACCGGTTTTGCCAGCAGGGATCTGGTGCGGAAAAAGTCGGTGATCTGGCAGAAAATATCCAGTTCCATTAAAAAGATGAACCGCGCGCCGCCCATAGGCGCCTGGATGGAATGCAGATCGCCCGGCGGGATAAGCAGGATATCGCCCGGCTGCAGGCAAAAGAGAGTATCCTGTATCATGACCGAATAGTTTTCTTCCAGCGGAACGATGATTTCCTGTGCGTCATGCCAGTGGGTCGAATAGCCGATTGTCTGTGTGTTGAGCCAGAAACGCAGGGAAGTTTTGGATAAGAAGGGGGGCGTTTCGTATTCGTCGGTCGCCTTTTCCCAATCATAATCGGGCAGTGCGTCCGGCTGTAGAAGATAGTCCTGTTTCTGTTTTGCCGTCAAGGCGTATGCTTTTGGGGGATTCACCGTATCTGCCTCCTTGTATAATTGCCGCCGACGGTTCATAGGGAACGACAAAACTTTTCTCTTTTGCTGTTCCCTATAAAGGAAAACCATACAACACATATGTGGATTTTGCATTGCGCTTCCATAAAGAACCGTCCTGGATGCTGGCATAGATTAACAAAATTTTAACACATATATGCGGAAAAATCACGTCAATTTTGACAAGGATACGGAAATCAGGCAACAGTTCAGCCGTTACTTTTCATGGGGTGGGGAAGGGCCTAGGCCAAACCGGAGAGCAGATGACGGGGAAGGCGCGGACGGACCTTTTCCGAAGGC
>DERU01000186.1:13621-14894 GCA_002361095.1 Lachnospiraceae bacterium UBA3332 | reverse complement strand
GGAAAAGGTCCGTCCGCGCCTCCCGCGCCCTCCGCAGACTCCCGCCCTCCGGTTTGGCCCAAGCCCTTTCCCACCCCATGAATCGTAACTGCGGAGCAGCCGGCTTGCAGGGCGGCATTTCATGACGGTTGGAGGAAAGCGATGAAATTTTTACTGGTAGCGTTGAATGCCAAATATATTCATTCCAATCCGGCCATCCACAGTCTCCGTGCCTACGCTATGGCGCAGGACAGATGCGTGGCGGAGGAAGTGGAGTTGGCAGAGTATACTGTCAACCAGACGGTTTCGGATATTCTGGCGGATATTTACGGCCGCAGGCCGGATGTGGCGGCGTTTTCCTGTTATATTTGGAACCGGGAGGAGATGCGGGCACTGACTTCCATGCTGGCGAAGGTGGCTCCGAAAGTGCCGATTTGGCTGGGAGGGCCGGAAGTTACCTATGACGCGGAGGCGCTCCTGGAAAAGCATCCGTATCTGGCGGGTGTTATGATAGGGGAAGGCGAGGAAACCTTTTACCGGCTTTTGGAGTTTTACAGGGGGAATGCTAAAGGGGGTCTTGCGGATATTGCCGGTTTGGTTTTCCGGGATCCGGATACGGGGGAAATTGTCACGACAAGACGGCGGGAAGCGGCGGACATTAGCGGACTGCCTTTTTTCTATGGGGATTTGGCAGCGTTCCGGAACCGGATTCTTTATTATGAGTCCGGCAGGGGATGTCCGTTTTGCTGCAGCTATTGTCTTTCTTCCCTGGAGAAAGAGGTGCGGCTGCGGAACCGGGGACTGGTAAAGAAAGAACTGCAGTTTTTTCTGGATGCAAAGGTAGCGCAGGTAAAATTCATAGACAGAACCTTTAACTGGAACCATGCACATGCGCAGGAGATCTGGAAATATATTTTGGAACATGACAACGGTGTCACCAATTTCCATTTTGAAATTGCCGCAGATCTGCTGCGGGAGGAGGAATTGGAACTTCTGGCAAGGATGCGTCCGGGAGCGGTGCAGCTGGAAATCGGCGTGCAGTCTGCCAATCCGGATACGCTGCGGGAAATACGGCGCGCGACAGACCTGGAAAAGCTGCGCCGCGCCGCAGAGCGTATCCGTGCGGGACAAAATATCCATATGCATCTGGACTTGATTGCGGGACTGCCCTGCGAGGATTTGGAGAGTTTTGGGAGGTCTTTTGACTGGGTATATGCCATTCGGCCGCAGCAGCTGCAGCTGGGATTTTTGAAGGTTCTCAAAGGGTCGCCGATGGAAAAAGCGGCCAGGGATT
>DERU01000186.1:0-13373 GCA_002361095.1 Lachnospiraceae bacterium UBA3332 | reverse complement strand
CCAGGGATTACGGCATTATATATACGGATCATCCGCCTTACGAGGTGCTGTCCACCCGGTGGCTTTCTTATCAGGATGTGGTTGTGCTCAAGCGGGTGGAAAAAGTGGTGGAATTATACTATAACAGCTGCCAGTTTTCCCATGTGCTGCCTGTGTTGGAGAGCCGGTTTGCAGGCCCTTTTGACATGTATAGGGCTTTGGCGGATTTTTATGAAGAAAACGGATATTTTACGGAGCATCCGTCCCGGATATGGCGGTATCAGGTGCTTTTGGATTTTGCCGTAAAAACGGACGGACGCAGGGAGGCGCTGTATCGGGAATTGTTAGTTTATGATTTGTATTTGCGGGAAAACGCAAAGAGCAGACCCGCTTTTGCCGCAGACCGGACAGGGTGGAAAAAACAAATCAGGGATTTTTATAAAAAGGAGGAGGCCGAAAGAAACTATCTTCCCGATTACGGGGAGTGTCAGGCCGGGCAGCTGCAGCGCATGACCCATGTGGAAATTTTTTCGTGGCCGGTGCAAAAGTCTGCACGGCAAGTCCTGCAGGCTTTTGCGCAGGAGCCTCTGGCACAGCCCCAAACGGCGGTTCTGTTCGACTACCGGGTGCGCGATCCGCTGACATCCAATGTGCGGACGGTGGAAATAGCCCAGCCTTTTGCCGCGTTCTGACGTTCCGCCATAAAGGGCATACATGCGGCAGCGCAGCACGGTGCGCGCATGGACTGTGCGAAGGCAGGCAGTCCTGCCGGGGTTTTTGGAAAACGGCACGGTTAGAAAGGGGAAAAGAATGCCGGAAGCGGTCATGGACTATGTGTGTGTGGATTTGGAAACCACAGGGCTGCGGCCCAAACTGGATAAAATTATTGAGATCGGCGCGGTGCGGGTGATAAGCGGGGAGATTGCGGGTACCTTTGAGACATTTGTGTATCCGGGGCGGGCCATTCCGGAGCAGGTGACCGCGCTGACGGGAATCACCGGGGAGCAGCTTGCGGATGCCCCTGTCATTTCCGGTGTTTTGCCCGGCTTTTTGGAGTTCGCAGGGCAGCTGCCGCTTTTGGGGCACCGGGTTTTGTTTGATTACTCTTTTTTAAAGCGTGCTTTTGTAAACGAAAAGCTTTCTTTTGAAAGAAACGGCATTGATACGCTGAAACTGGCGCGGAAGTTTCTGCCCCAGCTGCCGAGTAAAAGGCTGGCTGATTTGTGCGCGTATTACGAAATCGCGGTGCGTCCCCACCGGGCCATGGAGGATGCGAGGGCGTCCCATTTTCTTTACCAAAGACTTTGCCGGGAATTTTTTTGCGGCAATGAAAAAGATTTTGCGGCCTGTCCCCTGCTTTATAAGGCGAAGCGGGAAGGGCCGGCCACAAAAGCCCAGAAGCAGCGGCTGATCCGTCTGTGTGAACAATATGGGAGAAACCTGGAATGCGATCCCGAAATGCTGACGAAAAATGAAGCAAGTCGTCTGATTGATAACATTCTTGCGGCATTTGGAAGCTTGCAAAACCGGGGGAAGTGAATTATAATAAAACAGTGCGGCTTTTTATGCACAGATGAAAAGAATGACCGGACAAAAGGAAAGGGAAAAGAATGTTTAATTGGCATAGCAGAAAGACACAGAAGATTGTTTCATCCATTATCATTGCCATTCTCGTACTGGCGATGGTGGTGCCTATGGCATTGTCATTTTTATATTGAGGGAAACGGGAGTGAGATGTATCCGCCAAAGCGGACAGGGGGTATGGGCATGAAAAAGTGGAAAAATGTGTTGGCGGCGGTATTGATGGCCGGGTTTTGTGTACTGGGCTTTAGACAGCAGGCGTATGCGGCGCCGGATGACAGGATTGAGCAGGGCGTGACGGCCGGGGAGATTGATTTGGCCGGAATGACACAGGAGGAGGCGTCGCAGGCTATCCAAGGGTATGTGGACGCTTTGGGGGAAAAGCAGGTGCAGCTGACTGCAAAGGAAGGGCAGAGCGTGAGTGTGGCGGCGGCTGACCTGGGCATTTCATGGGCCAATCCCCGGATTGCGTCGGAAGCGGCAGCGCTGGGCAAAAAGGGGAATATTGTGGTGCGCTATAAAGTCCTGGAGGATTTAAAGCATAAGGGCTATCACTTTGACATTCAGCTGGAATTTGACAAAGAGGCCATCCGGCGTGTGGTGGAGGAACAGTGCAGCCAATTTAACGTGGAAGCCGTGGATGCGCATTTGCGCCGGGTGGACGGTAACTTTGAAGTGGAGGAAGGGCAGACCGGATATTTGGTGGACACGGAGGCTTCCGCCGCCGATATTTATACGTATCTGACGCAGCAGTGGGATGGGGAGGACGGCAGCGTCGCATTGGTGGTTGCCGTGGATGCGCCCAAAGGCAAGGCGGAGGACCTTTTGCAGGTCAAGGATGTGCTGGGGAGTTTTACCACCAGCTTTGCTTCTTCCGGGGGCGACAGGAGCGGCAATGTGACCAACGGATGCAGCAAGATCGACGGAACCACGCTGTATCCGGGCGATGTTTTTTCCACCTATGACGCGGTTAAGCCGTTTTCCAAGGAGAACGGATATTATATGGCGGGCTCTTACATAAACGGACAGGTGGTGGACAGCATCGGAGGCGGTATCTGCCAGGTTTCCACGACGCTGTATAACGCAGTGCTGGGCGCGGAGCTGGAGGTAACGGAACGGTATAACCATTCCATGATTGTCAATTATGTGGATCCTTCCGCAGATGCTGCGATTGCCGAATCCGCGGGGAAAGATTTTAAATTTGTGAACAATACGGAGTATCCGATTTATATAGAAGGATATACGCAGGATAAAAAGATTACGTTTACGATTTACGGGGTGGAGACCAGGGACGCGAACCGCACCGTGGTTTACGAGAGCAAAGTTTTGGAAAAGATTGTGCCCGAAAAAGACACGATTGTGGCGGATGCTTCCCAGCCGGTGGGCTTTCTCCATACCAGCGCGGCGCATGTCGGATACCGCGCGGAACTTTGGAAGGTGGTAACGCAGGACGGTGTGGAGGTGAGCCGGGAGAAGGTTAACAGCAGCAGTTATAAGATGAGCCCCAGGACGGTTACGGTGGGGACGGCCACTTCCGACCCGCATTTTGGCGAGCAGATTCAGGCTGCCATTGCCACGAACGACACCGGGATCATTAAAAATACCATCGCCAACATTAAGGCGGCACAGGAAGCGGCTGCGCTTACGCCGGAGCAGCTGGCGGCCATCGCGGCGGCACAGGCGGCTGCGGCGCAGGCGGCGGCAGACGCGGAGGCCGGAAACTGAAAGCAGCGCAGGGACGGCATTTTTTGCAGGAAAAGACGGGAAATCGGTGGGAATATATGAGATACGGTAATGTGACAGGGGATATTTATGACCGGTGCGTATGTAAGAAATTAGAAGGCAGGAGAAAAGGAGTGGAAAGCGGCGCAGGGTACGGAGAGGACTGCGCCGTGTTTTCGCTGGAACATGCGCCCTTGTGTGTGGCGGCCGCGCAGGCACAGTCGGTTTATGAGGGAGCGGACTGCGGGGAATATGGGGTGTATGCGGCGGTCAATCAGGCGGTAGCGTTTGGCACATCGCCCGTGGCGGGAGTACTGCTGCATATTTTGCTGCCGGCAGGCTGTGGGGAGGATGCTTTCAAAAGGATCGTAACGGACGCGCAGATTGCGGCTTCGGAATGCGGTACCGCAATTGCCGATGTGAAAGCGTCCGTCACACCGGCGGTAAACCGGCCTGTCCTGACGGCATCCGCGCTGGGAAACGTCCGGCGCGCACCGGGAAGGGAGGAAACACCCCAGGAGGGCGCGCAGATTGTGATGACGAAGTGGGCAGGGCTGGAGGGAAGCGCAATGCTTGCGGCCCGGCACCGCAGGCGGCTGCTGGAACGGTATCCGGCTTTTTTGCTGGACGAGGCCGCCGGGTTTCGGCGCAGCCTGTCTGTCGTTTCGGACGCGGCGGCCGCCTGGAAAACCGGCACAAACACCCTGTGCGCGGCGGCGGAGGGCGGTATTTTCCGTGCGCTTTGGACGCTTGCGTGGCGGGAGGGAATCGGGGTGGAAGTCGAATGGAAGAAAATTCCCATCCGGCAGGAGACGGTGGAAATCTGTAACTGTCTGGATGTCAATCCCTATGAACTTGCGGCCAACGGCAGCCTTTTGTGCATAACGGAACACGGGGAAACGCTTTTGCGGGAACTGCACCGGGAAAAAATCCATGCCGCCATTATCGGTGTGGTGACAAAGGGCCGGAACCGGGTGATTGTCAACGGGGAGGAGCGCCGCTTTTTGGAGCCTGCCAGGCCGGATGCGGTTTATCAGGTATTGGAGCAGGGAAACGGAATGTAGGATCAGAGAGGAGCGATTATGCTGCACATTGTTTTGCACCAGCCTGAGATACCGCAGAATACGGGAAATATCGGGAGAACCTGTGTCGCCACAGGAACTGTGCTGCATTTGATTGAGCCGCTGGGATTTTCCATCGGCGAAAAGCAGCTGAAACGGGCGGGCATGGACTACTGGGAGCATCTGGATGTGCGCCGCTATGTGAATTTTGCGGATTTTTTGGAAAAGAATCCGGCGCTTTCGGCCGCCGGGGGCGGCGCGAAGCTTTGGATGGCGACGACGAAAGCGCGGAAGGTTTACAGCGACGTGCGCTTCGGGCCGGAGGATTATATCATGTTCGGGAAGGAGAGCGCGGGCATTCCGGAAGAGATACTCGTGGAATATGAAAAAACCTGTATCCGTATCCCCATGCGGGAGCAAATCCGTTCCCTGAACCTGTCGAACTCCGTAGCGGTGGTGTTGTATGAGGCGCTTCGGCAGAACGGATTTGACGGACTGGAGGGGGAGGGACAGCTGCACCGGCTGCAGTGGAAAGATAGGTAGGGATTATTCTGCGTCCTCATCCGCTACCGGAAGGGAGAAAATAAACTCGCTCCCCACCCCTTCGGTACTGATGACGTTGATATTTTCGTTGTGTGCCTGGATGATTTCTTTGGTGATGGAGAGGCCGAGGCCGGTTCCCTTTTTGTCTTTTCCGCGGGACAGATCCGTTTTGTAGAAACGGTCGAAAATGAGTTTTAAGCTGTCCTTGGGAATGCCGATGCCGTGGTCTTTGACCGAAATAAAGATTTTTCCGTGCTTTTCGGTGGTTTCGATCCGGATGGAGGATTCGGCATGGGAAAATTTGATGGCGTTGTCGAGCAGGTTGTAAAGAACCTGCTCGATTTTGGTTTTGTCGGCAAGCACGGGCATCCGGTCCCCCGTGAGAACCAAATCGATTCCGATATGCTTGGGACGGCAGGTGCCTTCGAAGGAAGCCGCCGTGGAACGGATAATCTGATTGATGTCGAAGACCGTTTTTTCCAATACAACGCCTTTCATATTCAGATTGTTTAAGGTCAGCAGGCTGTTGGTCAGTTTAATCAGCCGGTCGGTTTCGTTTAGCAGGATGTCCAGATATTTGCCGTATAATTCGGGCGGGATTGTGCCGTCCTGCATGGCTTCCAAATATCCCTTGACGGAAGTCAGGGGGGAGCGGAAGTCGTGGGAAACGTTGGCGATGAATTTTTTTTGGTTATCCTCTCCGCGGGCAAGTTCGCTGGCCATGTAGGAGAGGGAGGCGGCCAGGTAGCCGATTTCGTCTTCACTGTCTACCTGAAATTCGTAGTGCAGATTGCCGGAAGCGTATTGTTCGGTGGCAACCGTGATTTTACGGAGGGGAATATATACCATTTCCGTAAAAAAGATTAGAATGGTCAGCGAGAGCAGGAAAAAGATTACCAGCATGATATAGGAAATATTTAACAGGCTTTCGCTGGAGGAGCGGATGGAGGACATGGCTACGTGTAAAACCACATAGCCGCGCACCTTGTAGTTAGAGGTGATGGGGGCGAAAACGCTGAGCATGTCCTCGGAGAAGGAGTCGAAAAAATGACCTACCGCATAATACGAACCGGAAGTCACGGTCGGGTCAAAATTTTCCACAACCGTTTCGTGTTCCACGTCCAGCGGGGCGTTTGTGGTCATAATCATGCGTCCGGAGGGGTTGATAATCCAGATTTCTGCGGAAAGATAGGTGCTTAGGGCGTCCAGCTGGGGTTTGACAATCTCCAGGGAGATCTCGTTGTCATACAGGTCGGCCGCGTAAGTGTTGGCAATCAGGGTTGCTTCCTTGTAGAGCGCGTCCGCCCGTTCCCGTTTTAAGTGTTCCAGCGTCATGCTGGACACGAAGGTGGCGACCACCAAAAAGCCGAAGCACCCGAAAATCAGGTATCCCAGCAAAAATTTCAGATAAAGGGTTTTGCGCATAGATCCCTCCTGCCGTTACCGCACTTCAAATTTGTATCCAACGCCCCAGATGGTGGAAATTTTCCAGTTGGCATGGTCTTTTATTTTTTCACGCAGTCTTTTGATATGGACATCCACGGTACGGGTATCACCGATATATTCGTATCCCCAGATCTGATCCAAAAGCTGCTCCCTGGAAAAAACATGGTTGGGGGAGGACGCAAGAAAATAGAGAAGTTCCAGTTCTTTCGGCGGCATCTCCACGGTTTTTCCTTTATAGGTTACGGAATAATTGGTTTTATTGACCGTCAGGTCCTCGTATTCCACGCACTCCGTGGCGGGGGGCGCAGGGGCAGCGGCGGCGGGCTTGTAGCGGCGCAGTACGGCTTTGACCCGGGCGACCAGTTCCTTGGAGTCAAAAGGTTTTTCGATATAATCGTCGGCGCCCAATTCCAGCCCGAGGACTTTATCGAAGATTTCCCCTTTTGCGGAAAGCATGATGATCGGAACATTGGAACGGCTGCGCACTTCCCGGCACACCTGATAGCCGTCGATGCCCGGAAGCATCAGATCCAGCAGAATCAGGTTTGGGGAGAAGGTATTGACCGCATGCAGGGCGGACTCCCCGTCCCCAACGATCATGGTGTCAAAGCATTCCTTTGTCAGATAGAGTGAAATCAATTCCGCTATATTTGCGTCGTCGTCCACAATCAGTATTTTTTGTTTGCCAGGCATTGGGTTCCCTCCTTGGTCACGCGGTTATTCTTTGAATACGACAATCGTTACACCGGCATCGCCTTCCCCATATTCGCCGAGACGGTAGGATTTGACATATTTGATTCGTTTCAGGTGCTGGTGGACGGCCTGCCGCAGGGCACCGGTTCCCTTGCCGTGTACCACGCGGACGTTGGGAAGATGGGCCAGATAGGCGTCGTCCAGGTATTTGTCCAAAAGGGAAAGCGCTTCGTCCACCGTTTTTCCCAAAAGATTGATTTCGGGGGAAACGGAAAGGGATTTGGACATCTTGATTTTTCCGCTTCCGGTGCGTTTTAGGGCAGGGCCTGTAAAAGCTTCCTCCTCAATTTTGACCAGATCCTTGATGTTCACGGAGGAACGCAGGATGCCGCATTGCACAAACAGGTTGCCCCTGGCATCGGGAAGGGTACTGACGGTGCCTTTGAGTCCCATGGAAAAGATCCGTACCGCATCGCCTTTTTTGAGCTGCCCGGGTTTGAGGGAGGATTTGACAGGTTCGTTCTTGGCGACGGAAAGCCGGGCATTTTTCTCGTCGATTCTGCCCCGGAGCTGTTCGCGGGTTTTTTCCAAATCCTTCATGGAAGCGCCCGGACCGGCCTTTTGGAATACCCGGATGGTTTCGTCCGCGACGTCTTTTGCCTCTTTGAGGATGTCCCGCGCCTTTTCGTTCGCTTCCCGCAGGATGCGGTCGCGGGACTGGTCAATTTTATCGTTTTTGGCCTGCAGCTGTTTTTTGAGGGCCTCCACTTCTTTTTTGTAGGCTTCGATTTCCAGCCGTTCTTTTTCGATAGTGACGCGGCTGGCTTCCAGATCGGAAATGACGTCCTCAAAATTGATGTCCTGTTCCGTGATCTGTTCTTTGGCCGCCTCTATGATTTCGGCGGACAGCCCCAGCTTTTGGGAAATGGCGAAGGCGTTGCTCTTGCCCGGGATGCCAAGGAGCAGGCGGTAGGTGGGACGCAGCGTTTCCACATCAAATTCGCAGCAGGCGTTTTCCACAAAGCCGGTGGAAAGGGCATATATTTTCAACTCGCTGTAGTGGGTGGTCGCCATGGTGCGGATTCCCCTGTCATGGAGGAAATTCAAAATGGCAATCGCCAGGGCGGCGCCTTCCGTCGGATCCGTGCCCGCGCCCAGTTCGTCAAAAAGACAAAGAGAGTTTGCGTCCGCGTTTGCCAGGATTGAGACAATACTGGTCATGTGGGAAGAAAAGGTGCTTAGACTCTGTTCGATGCTCTGTTCATCTCCGATGTCCGCAAACACTTCCGTGAAAATAGAGAGTTCGGAACGGTCCAGCGCAGGGATATGCAGCCCGGACTGTCCCATCAGGGCAAAAAGTCCGACGGTTTTCAGACAAACTGTTTTGCCGCCTGTATTGGGGCCGGTGATAATGAGCAGATCGAAATTTTTGCCCAATTCCACATCGATGGGAACTACTTTCTTCTTATCTAAGAGGGGATGCCTGCCTTTGCGGATACGGACAAAACGGTCGTCGTTGAAAACCGGGCGGGTGGCGTTGAGATCCATTGCCAGGGAGGCTTTTGCAAAAATAAAATCCAGTCTGGTCATAAGTCTTTGGTTTTCGGCGATCTCGGCGGAATGTGTCCCGGCCTGCACGCTTAAGTCCGCCAGAATGACGGCGATCTCTTTTTGTTCCTCAATTTCGAGTTCCCGGAGTTGGTTGTTCAGACTGACCACTGCGGCCGGCTCGATGAAAAAGGTGGAACCGGTGGCCGACTGGTCATGTACCATACCCGGCACCTGATTTTTATATTCGGATTTGACGGGAATGCAATAACGCCCGTCGCGTGTGGTGACGACGGCATCCTGCAGATAAGTTCTGGCGGAGCCGTTTACCATGCTGTTTAACTGGTTGTGGATTTTCTCCCCGGTCAGCACCATGCCGCGCCGGATCCGTTTCAAATTAGGGCTTGCGTCGTCCGCCATGACGCCGTCCTCCAGAATACATCTGCGTATTTCGGACGAAAGGGGCGTAAGGGGCTGCAAATTGTTGAAATATTCCGAAAGGGAATCCCCCTCCTGGGAGGAACTTTCGTCGGTACGCCCGTAATTTTTTACCCGGGCGGTATTCTCCAAAAGGCCTGCCATGCGCAGCAATTCTTCCATGGAAAGTGTACTGCCGATTTCCAAGGAGCGCAGGCTCATACCCAAGGGCTTATTGTTGCCGAAATTGATGCTTCCCTTTTGGAAAATGCGGGTCAGGGCATCTGCCGTCTCGGTCTGCGCCTGTTCAATTTCGGAAAGATCGGTCATGGGAACAAGGGCACGGCATAGCTGCCTGCCAGGATCCGAGGAGGCTTTTGCCTCCAGCATCTGTATGATTTTGTCAAATTCGAGTACGCGTAAAACTTTGCCGTTCATAATTCTCCTTACCTGCCGTTTCAAATGGAATGCCTGCCGGAACTGTTACTGCTCTGCTATCATCATATCATAAAGTGGAAAAAACGGATAGCGTTTCTTTTCATTTTGATGTATACTGGAAACAGTTTACCATGAAAGACCTGTAATAATGTGCAGACGGAGGTAGCGGATGGAAGAAAAACCGAATCAGGACATAGAATTTATGAAAGAACGGATGAAGGAGAGGCCTCTGAACCGGAAAAAGCTTCTGCGGCGTACCATTTTGACGGCAAGCATGGCGGTAATTTTCGGATTGATCGCCTGCTTGACATTTTTGCTGTTGGAACCTGTTTTTACCAATATGCTGTATCCGGAAGAAGAGCCCCGGCAGGTGGAGTTAAAGGAAGAAAACGTGAATGAGGAAATGCGCCCGGAGGATATGATTTTGGAGGAAGAGACAGAGACAGAGCCTCCTGCTCCCATTCAGCAGACCGTAGTGGAGAAAGTGGAGATAGAACTGAGCGATTACCAGCGGCTGCACCGTCTCATGTATGCGCTGACCCAGCAGACGGAGAAATCACTGGTGACGGTGGCGGGAGTGGAGACCGATAAGGATTGGTTTGACAATACCTATGAAAATCAGGGGTTGTCGTCGGGGCTGATCGTTGCGGAAAACGGAAAGGAACTGTTGGTTTTGACAGAACTGGCCACGATTGCCGACGCGGACTCGGTGGAGGTCACTTTTTTTGACGGGACACAGGCGGAGGCAGAGCAAAAGGGGGCGGACGATGAGACCGGAATTGCGATTGTGAGCGTCGCATTTGAAAACATTCCGGAGACGACAAAAGAGGGAATAGAGGCGGCCACATTGGGCGGTTCGGGCAGCAGCCTGCTTGCGTCCCCGGTAATTGCAGTGGGAAGGCCGCTGGGCTCATCCGCCTCGGTGATTTACGGAATGGTGACTTCGGCGGACACATGGATGAATCTGGAGGATCACAATGTACGGATTCTGACTACGGATATGGTGGGAGCCGACAGCGGCAGCGGAGTGCTGATTACCCTTTCCGGACAGGTAGTGGGGATGATCTGCCCGGGAAGTAAAAAAAGCGGATCCAAAGAAACGCTGTGCGCATATGGCGTCACAGATATCCGGAAGAAAATTGAGAAGCTGTCTAACGGGCAGGAAATTGCACATATGGGTGTGATGGGAACCGATGTCCCGGAGGAGGTTACCCAACAGCTTGGAGTACCGAAAGGGGCTTTTGTGACGGGAATCACCATGGATTCCCCGGCGATGAAAGCAGGGATTCAGAGCGGGGATGTGATTGTGAAGCTGGGAACGGCGGACATTTCGTCGTTTTCGGACTATCAGGATGCCATAATGGAACTGTCCCCGGATTCTTCCGTGACGGTGGAAATCATGCGGCAGGGCGTGGAGGACTATCAGGAAATGCCCATAGATGTCATATTAGGAAGATAAATTTGTGTCTGCGCGCTGCCTGCCGCAAACTCGTAAGCCGTGTATGGCTTTGTGCAATAAAGCAGCGCGGAAATGAGGTGAAGATTGAAAATGAAAATTTCAATCTCCATGATTGGAGTGCCCGCCACAGCGGGCAGATGGGAGCAAAGATGAAATATTTAAAGGATTATAAAGACGGCGACCGTGTGTCGGATATTTATCTGTGTAAACACAGACAGGCGGCGGTGACAAAAAACGGAAAACCCTATGAGACGGTGATTTTACAGGATAAGACAGGAACGGTGGACGCTAAAATCTGGGATCCCAACAATGCGGGCATCGCGGATTTTGACGTGTTGGATTACATAGAGGTTTATGGGGACATTCACAGTTTTCAGGGGGCATTGCAGATCAACATAAAACGAATCCGCCGCTGCCAGGAAGGAGAATATAATGCGGCCGATTATCTCCCGGTGAGTAAAAAAAGTATTCCCGGCATGTATCAGGAACTTTTGAGGTATATCGGCAGCGTGGAAAATCCGTATTTGAAAAAGCTGTTGGAGGCTTTTTTTGTGGAGGATGAAAAGTTTGCCGAGGCGTTCCGGAAATCCTCTGCGGCAAAAACGGTACATCACGGATTTGTGGGAGGACTGCTGGAGCATACGCTGGGAGTGGTGAAACTGTGCGACTATTATTGTAAAGCATATCCGCTGCTCAAGCGCGACCTTTTGCTGGCGGCGGCCATGTGCCATGATATCGGCAAGACAAAGGAAATTTCCCTTTTTCCGCAGAATGACTATACGGACGACGGACAGCTTTTGGGGCATATTGTCATGGGGAGTGAGATGATCGGGGAAAAGGCGCGCGGGATTCCCGGTTTTCCCAAGGTGCTGGAATCGCAGCTCAAACACTGCATTTTGGCGCATCATGGGGAATACGAATTCGGTTCGCCCAAAAAGCCCGCGATTATGGAGGCACTGGCGTTGAACCTGGCGGACAATGCGGACGCAAAATTGGAGACCTTTACGGAAATTTTGGAGGGAACGACGGAGACGGACTGGCTGGGTTATAACCGGCTGTTTGAATCGAATCTGCGGATGACAAGGATGGAATAAGGAAAGATGCAGAAAAATCAGATTTATACGGTGGAAATAACGGATATGGGAGAGGGCGGAGAGGGAATCGGACATTTGGAACCGTCCGCCGAGGCGGAGACCGGATATACGCTCTTTGTCAAGGATGCGGTGATCGGCGACGTGGTGCGGGCACGGATTGTAAAACCCAAAAAGGGATATGCCTTCGCGAGACTGGAGGAGATCATAAAGCCTTCCCAAGACCGTGTGACGCCCCGGTGTTCTTTTGCGCGCCAGTGCGGCGGCTGTCAGATTCAGGCGCTTTCTTACGAAAAACAGTTGGACTATAAAAACCGCAAAGTAAAAAATAACCTGTGCCGGATCGGCGGTTTTAGCGAGGACAGGATTGAACGGATTATGGAGCCGCCCGTCGGTATGGCGGTTCCGTTTCGCTATCGCAACAAAGCGCAGTTTCCGGTGGGAACGGCCAGGGGGGGAGGACTTACAACGGGGTTTTACGCGGGACGTACCCACACGATTATCGAGAATCGGGACTGCATGCTGGGCGTTTCCGAGAACCGGGAGATTTTGGACGTGGTGTTGGATTTTTGTTCCCAAAAAGGGATTGCGGCTTATGATGAAACCGCCCGGACGGGGCTGCTGCGCCATGTGCTTATCCGCAAAGGGTTTGCCACCGGGCAAATTATGGTTTGTCTGGTTCTGAACGGAACTGCGCTGCCGGGGGAAGAGGAACTTGCGGACCGGTTGTATGCGCGTATCGGGGGAATGACGAGTTTTTCCGTGAACACAAATACCGACTGTACCAATGTGATTATGGGAGAAAAAACCCGTCTGGTCAGGGGACGGGAGTTTATAGAAGATACGATCGGGGGGCTGGTGTTTGCCATTTCCCCGCACTCCTTTTATCAGGTCAATCCGGTGCAGACGGAAAAAATATATATGCAGGCACTTGCCTATGCGCAGCTGACAGGGGAAGAGGTGGTTTGGGACTTATATTGCGGTATCGGAACCATCTCTTTGTTTCTTGCGCGAAAGGCCAAGGCGGTGTATGGCGTGGAGGTGGTGCCGCAGGCTATCGTTGATGCCAGACGGAATGCCGCCCGCAATGGAGTGGAAAACGCGTATTTTTTTGTGGGAAAGGCGGAAGAGATTTTGCCGCAGATGGTGGAAAAAGAAGGCGTTTCGGCGGATGTGGTGGTGGTGGATCCGCCCCGTAAGGGTTGTGATCCAAATTGCCTTGCGGCAGTGGCTTTTATGCGGCCAAAGCGGATTGTCTATGTGAGCTGCGATTCGGCGACGCTGGCCAGGGATTTAAAGGTGTTGTGCGCGCAGGGGTATGAATTGGTGAAGGGGAGGGTGATTGACAATTTCCCGCAGAGTGTGCATGTGGAAAGTATCGTGTTGCTTTCAAAA
>DERU01000222.1 GCA_002361095.1 Lachnospiraceae bacterium UBA3332 | reverse complement strand
ACGCCGGTCAGCCAGCCGCCAAACCCCGCCGCAGCACCCGCATACAGTAAAAACAGGGATAAGGAAATCGCTCCCTGCGCCATCTGTACAATCAGATATCCGTAAACCAGAATGTCCCGCACAAGGGATAAAATTTTTTCCACCAGTTCCGCTTCCAAAAAACCCCTTTTTTCACCTACACGCACTTTCACAAACCGTTCGATTGCCTCATCCAGCGCCCGCAGCAGCCACCTGTCCATTGTATACATCCGGATGTCTTTTCCGTTTGCCGCCGAAATCGTCTCCCTGCGCAGATACATCAGGGCATCCCAGCCCTGCCCGTTTTCCTCAAACATCCGAAAGCTTTTTCCTTTCGCCCGGATATACATGGCAATTACCGGCGCCGCCTGCGCCAGCAAAAACAACAGCAACAGCGGATGCTGTCCGCCGATGATACACGAATAAACCGCCAGCCCTCCAAAATTGACCAAAACCTGCAAAAACGAATCCAAAAAGCTTTCGATCCCCTGCTCCGTTCCCGCATAAAAGTTATTGGACGCCTCATACAAAGCTTTCTGCCCCTGGTCGCTTTCCAAAAACTGCCCGTCCGCCTCCAGACAGCTTTGCGCAAAATCTTTTCCCCCCAGACCGATACGGAGCAAAAATAAATGCTTATGCTTTTGCTCCGACAAATACCCGAAAGCCAGCCGCACAATCTGCAGAAAACCCGCATAGCAAAAAGTAACAGCCAGCGCACCCACTGCCCCTGCCTGTCCTGTCAACACCGACGCCACAACGCTGGGCAGCGCCATTCCCAAAAAGGGCAGCAAAATACCCAACAGCACAAATCCGCCGCACACGGCAGCACTCCTTCTTCCCCGTTCCCTGACAAGCAAATAAAAGGCATACTTTAAATTCGGAATCGTCGTTTTCAACTTTCACCCCACCCAGCCCAAACCTTTTCTTCCAACATCCCTATCATAAAACAAAATCTTCCCTTTGTGGCAATTTCCGCACGAAACGTTTCCTTTTTTTCATGAAATGTAAAACACCCAAAATGGGGTTTTGCGGCAGCGCTGTTTGTTTCGGGCGTGGCTGTCCGGGAACGGATGGCTGTACGTCGGTAAAACCGGCAATTCCTGACAGCGGCAGGACGCTGAAACAGGTGTCCCGCCGCCGTCACGTAAGCGGCATCGTCACCTCCGCCGCAAAGATTCCCGGCTCGTTCGCCAGATGCAGATAGCCGTCATATTTTTCCACGGCCGCCCGAACCCGTTTCATGCCAAATCCATGACTGCCTTTCTTATTGGAAATATAATTTCTCTCGTTGAAATCCGGTTCCTCCTTCGCCGCATTCTGCACGGAAAGATAAAGCTGACTTTTATTGACGTTCATATAAATCCGCAGGAAACGCTGTTTTTCCGCAATCTGTTCGCAGGCTTCCATCGCATTATCCAAGAGATTACCCAAAATTATGCACAAATCCACATCCTCCACCAAAACCTTCTCCGGTATCTGCGCCTTGCAGTTTACCGGAATCCGTTTTTGTTCCGCAAGGGAAAGCTTGCTGTTTAGAATCGCATCCACCATCAGATTGCCCGATTTTACATACGTATCCACCCGGTCCAAATCGCGTTCCAATTCATCCAGATACCGCTTCGTTTCCGCAAGCTTTCCGAGGGCCAGCTGCGCCTTGATCACCTGCAGATGGTTGTGGTAATCATGCCGCCAGCCCCGCATATTCATATAAATACTCCGGATTTCTTCATACTGGCAGCCCATCACCTCCCGCTGGAACCGCTCCGTCTGCACCTCAAAACTTCTTTTATATGAAAAGAGGGTGCTCTCCGCCACCCAGAACAGACAATATTCCACCGCAATACTGCCCCATCGCAGTGCCGTCCGCTCTGCCAGGCCAGGCGCGCCCCCTTCGTTCCCCAGCCGCCACAAAAAAGCCGACAGCAGGATATAAGGTATTGCCATGAAAACCGCATTTCCCTTTTTTAAATAGGACCGCTTTGCCGCCAGCATAAGAAAAAGGATCCACAAAATACCTCCGTTTACGACAGACAAAACCCGTACCGGAAACAGCGAAGCCACGCCGAAAAGACCTCCCACAAGCAGAACATGCCGCCACTGCCTGCCAAACCCTTCCTCGTCGTAAAACAGATCATATAGCAGAAAAAGCAGGGTAAGCAATCCCCAGGACAGCGCCGCCGGCACCCAAAAAGAAACCGACAAAAAAGCAGTTCCAAGAATTCCGGTCACTATGCGCTTTCCCCTGCCCTTTTGCATGGTTCCCATCCGCTCCACAAAATAGCCGTACAAAAACAGCCATAAAAAGGAAAAGACCAGCTTTTGTCCCATTTCTGCCATACTTATATAAGCCTCCCCCTGTAATAGCGCAAATAAGCCTCATTGAGCGCCTCCCATTTTCCCCGGGCAATCGGAAGCCGCTGACCGTTTTCCATCACCGCTTCCTTTTTTGTAATCCGCTCTACATAGGCCAGATTAATCAGATAGGAACGGTGGATTTTGAAAAAGGCGCCGCTTTTTTGCACAAGCTGCCGCTCCATCCGCAAAATTCCCGTTCTACTGCGAACCGCCTGCGTCCGGTTCCTGCAATACAACAGTGTGTCATGCGCTGCGCTTTCCAGATAGCAGATGTCCGAAAGCCTTACTTTGACCACCTCCCCCGCAGTTTCCAGTACAAATTCCGGTTCCCTTCTGCACCGTCTGTCCCATGCCTTTTCCAGACAGGCGGACAGATGCTGTGTCTGAACCGGCTTTAGCAGAAAAGATACCGCATCCACCTCATATCCTTCCAGCGCGTAATCCGAAAACCCCGTCACAAATATGATCTGCAGATTTTCGCCCATCATGCGCAGCCGTTTCGCGAGGGTCATGCCGTCCATGCCCGGCATCTCAATGTCCAAAAGCGCGATATCCGTATTTTTCTTCTCCTCCCACAAAAAGAAAAACCGGTCTGCGCTTTGGCATAAATCCACTTGCACTTCCGCCTTTGTCCGTTTCGCCCATTCTTTTACCATCCTCTCCAGCAGTTCCAGCTGGGACGGCTCATCGTCACAAATCATGATGCGAATCATAGCCTGCCCTCCGAAGCGCTGCGGAAAGCAGAAGGCGGCATTCCAGCCGGATCCCGTTTAACACAATCCGCTCATCGTCCACGATCAATATCCCAAACATCCCCCAATCCCCTCTCTGCCTAAAGTTCCCGGTAGTGTGTAGGCGTAAAGCCAAAAAGCTTTTTGAAGCATTTCGTGAAGTAGCTTACGTCCGTAAACCCGCATTTCCACGCCACATTTCCCACCGGCTCCCTGCCGCCCTGCAAAAGTTTCTGCGCCAGTTCCATGCGCAGTGCGAGTACATATCTGCTATAGGTGATTCCGGTAATCTCCCTGAATCTGCGGCTAAAATAGGATTCGTTATAGCCAAACCTCTCGCTGACCGATTTTGCGGAGATATCCTCCGCAAAGTGTTCATTGATGTATGCCAGCACCTCGCTGTACTGCGTATCCCGGCTATATAAAATCTCCGCGCTGGTCTCCCGGTATTCATACAGAACGCCAAGCATCTCATAAATAACGCCGATGGCCTGCAGGGGATTTTCCTTGTCCCCGTTTTTTTGTATGTCCGCGATTCGGTTTACAATACCAAAAAGACGTTGATCCTCAATGACGTTGCGGAAAACACATTTTCCCTGGCAAAGGGGAACCAGATATTTGTCGGACGCGATTGTACCGTTGCAAAATTTTTGTACGTCGAACATAATGGTATGATACACCACGCCATCCTCCCCCGCAAACCCGCCATGCAGCTGCCCTGTATGGATCACCGCTATCTGCCCTGCATGCAGTATGCAATGCCACTCCCCGAAATGCATTTCCAAACTTCCGCCCGCCACACACACCAGTTCCATCCGCTCATGCCAATGCATGGGAAAACACATCCTGCCGCTTTTTTCTTCCATTACCGTATAAAGATATTTGATCGCATTTTCCCCGTAAACCACAGGGGTCAGTTCCTTATACGCATCCAGCATGTCCGTACTCTCCTTCCCGTCCTGCCGTCCGATGTCTGTGTGTCTGCGCATGCAGGCATGCACAGACACACAGACGCCGTCCGGGGCTTTCATGGTAAAAAAATTACCAAAACCGGTGTGATTTTTCCTATGGCTTTTCCTATTCCCATGTTACAATTAATGTAAAAAAAATGCAAGACAAAGGAGGTCGTATATGAAAATCGGAACCTGTGTATCCCTGCCTTCCATGGAAGGTATTTCCGAAAAGCTGTCGGTTTTGGCAGAGAACGGATTTGGCAGCTGTCAGCTTATTTCCTGGAATCCGGCCGTTTGGACCAAGGAAAACGCCATCGTGCTGAAAGATCTTCTGCAGCAGTATCACATTGAAGTTTCCGCTTTCTGGTGCGGCTGGGAGGGGCCTATCGTCTGGGATTTTTATGACGGCCAGCAGACTCTGGGGCTTGTGCCTGTGGAATACCGCCAGATGCGCATCCAAAACCTGTGCGACGGCGCGGATTTCGCACATATGCTGGGTGTCACGGACGTGGTCAGCCACATGGGTTTTATCCCCGAAAATCCCTATGATCCCAACTTCAACAGCTTTTGTATCGCGGTCCGCACGGTGGCCCGGCATTTGGAGAAAAACGGACAGTTTTTGCTGTTTGAAACCGGACAGGAAACGCCCGTCACCCTGCTGCGCTGTTTTGAAACCGTAGGCGCTGACAATCTCGGTATTAACTTAGACACCGCCAACCTGATTCTTTACGGAAAGGCAAACCCTGTGGACGCGTTGGACGTATTTGGAAAATACGTCCGCAACCTGCATGCCAAAGACGGACGGTATCCTGTCAACGGCCATGACCTTGGACAGGAAACACGCCTCGGCGAAGGAAAGGTGGATTTCCGCGCGCTGTTTGCCAAGCTGCACGAACTGGGATACAATTCCCATGTCACCATTGAGCGCGAAATCTCCGGCGCACAGCAGTTACAGGACATCCTGCAGTCCCGGGATTATCTGCAAAGCATCCTTGACGAAATATATAAAAAAACCTGACCGTCTCCGGCGCACTCTATGAAGCAGGGGATTATCGCCATTATATTTTCTCACGGACCGCGCCCTAAACGCGCAGTCCACAATAACGATTGAGGAGGAACGCCATGTTAAAAGTTGGTCTGGTAGGCGTCGGCGGCATCAGCGGCGCACATATTCCCGCATGGGAAGCCATGCAGGACACGGAACTTGTCGCACTCTGTGACATCCGTCCCGAACGTCTGGAGCCTTATCCGGGCAAAAGACATTATTCGGATTTTGAGGAAATGCTGCAAAGGGAAAAACTGGACATTCTCGATATTTGCCTTCCCACCTATCTCCATGTGGATTTTGCAGTAAAAGCCATGGAAAAGGGCATCCATGTGATCTGTGAAAAGCCCATTTCCCTGCGGGAGCAGGATATCGAACGCGCCTATTCCACGGCACACCGTATGCACGTTCATTTCATGATCGCCCAGGTACTGCGCTTTTGGCCCGAATATGAATTCGTAAAAGAAGTCTATGAAACCCAAAAATACGGCCGCCTTCTTTCCGGCTCCATGGCACGCCTTGGCGGCTATCCCAAGTGGAGCTGGGACGGATGGATGATGGACGAAAAGAGGAGCGGACTGGTTCCCTATGACCTCCACATCCATGACCTGGATTTCATTGTCTACGCTTTTGGAACCCCCTGTGATGTTACGCGCAACCGGGCCAGAACACCGAAACAGGACTATATCAGCGCCACCTATAGCTTCCCGGACTTTTTCATCCATACCGAAGCTTCCTGGTATGCCGCACCGCTTCCTTTTTCTGCAAGCTTCCGCTTCCAGTTTGAAGATGCGCTGCTTTTATGGGAACGCGGAAAATGTCTGGTTTACCAAAACGACGGCCAAATTTTTGACCTTTCCCAGGACGGCCAGGGCGATACCGGATCCATCAATCTTCCCAAAAGCGATGCATACGCCAATGAAATCCGCTATTTTACGGACTGCGTGCAAAGGGGCTGTTTCCCGGATAAAGTCAAACCGGAACAACTGCAGACAGTGGTACGCATGCTGAATGCATTTTGACGGCAACCACAGGTAGAGCCGCCTTTCCCGCACGGTCATTGTAACAGGCGTAAAATGTGCTATCCTATTTCTTAGAACGTGTCTGAAAATTGTTTTCTGCAGGATGTGCGTCACAAACCTCACGCAAAGTTGGGCATGCAGCCGTCGCGAATGATTTTTCACACACGCTCCCGGAATGCTGCAGCGTCCCGACATACAATCTTACATTGCCGATGCAGGAAAGGACACAACACAATGAACTTTGGGAAAAAATTAAAAAACCTACGGCTGCAAAAAGCAGTCACACAGGAACAGTTTGCCGCCTGTTTAAACATATCCCCACAGGCGGTATCCAAGTGGGAAAACGGCCTTACGCTGCCCGACATCCAACTTTTACCCGAAATATCCGTATATTTTGGCGTAACCATTGATGAACTTTTTGAACTGACAGACCAAAGGCATCTGCAGCGCATCGAAAATATGCTGGAGACCCAGCGTACCATTGAGCAGGCGGATTTTACGTATGCACAAAATTTTCTGCAGACCAAGCTTGCGCAAAAAGAATCCATGCCCAAATGTCTCACCCTGCTTAGTTCGCTTTATAACCACAAAGCTGCGCAGTATTCCTCCCTGGCAGAATATTACGCAAAGGAAGCGCTGCTTTTGGAACCGGAAAACAAACAAAACCATTCCAACCTCTGTGAGGCCCAGCGCGGGACATCGCCGGACTGGCATTTGTTTTCCCACACGGAACGCATCCGTTATTATCAGGACTTTGTCCGCCGAAATCCCGGTTATGCCAGGGGATATTTATGGCTCTTAGACGAACTGATCGCAGACAACCGGTGCAGCGAAGCCGAAACCGTCCTATCGCAGCTGTCCGCACTGGATCATTCCTGCCGCATTCCACTCTACCAGGGGCATATCGCATGGGCCAAAGGCCAGCAGGCACAGGCCCTGCAAATCTGGGAAACCATGGCGGCGGATTTTGCAAACGACTGGCTCGCCCAGCTGTGCATGGCAGACTGCCTCGCACACATCTGCCGCTATGAGGATGCGATTCTCTATTACCAAAAAGCACTGGCGCTCCAACCCGTCCCCCGCTACACGGATGCTTATTTGTCCATGGCCCAACTCCATGAAATCCAAAAAGACTATGGCAATGCCATCCGGGACTGGGAAGGCGTCCTCAAAATCTGCCGGGACGAATGGGATATTCAGGAAGGGGAGGCCATTGACCATCCCAAACGGGAAATTGCACGCTTGCAGGAACTGCTCTCGCAATAAGCAGCCTGTCTCTGCGGCAGGACGCAAAACCGTTTCAGCACAACGTGTTCTTCTGCGTCCTGCTGCATTTTTTAACCGTCACAAGATAAAGTACGATAACCAATACCAGAGACAACAAATCCGCCGCAGGCTGCGCCCATACCAGACCGGTAACACCGATCACGGCTTTCATAATAAACAAGGCCGGAATATATACCAGTCCCTGGCGGCTGACATTGATAACCAGCGCCTGTGTTGCGGCACCCATGGCCTGCAGCGCGTTGCTCAGTACATAGAAAGCGCCAAAAAGGAAGCCGGTGGTCAGTAAAATTCTTGCAAACCGTACTGCGTATCCAAATGCATCCGGATTGTTTAAGAAAGCACTGACAATCTGACCGGTAAACAAATAGCATAATCCCGTCAACCCTGCACTTAAAATAAAAGAAAATACCAGGGAAAAATTGATCACCTTTTTAAACCGCTTCCAAAGCCCAATATCGCCTGGGAGGCGGGCCGGTTTACAATTTATTCCTGCAATTTCTCAGCAAAATATATAAATTCTTGTTCCATCATGGTTGAACCGGATAGCGGCAGTATATGAACAAGGCGTTATACTGCGGCATCTGCCTGCGCAAGCCACCGCATGTATTTTTATCTATTATTTCTCTTCCCTTTTGTTACCAAGCTTTTGATAGCATGCTGTCTGTATGGTTTGCAAAATTCCGTCCCTGCGGCGGAACTTATTGAAAAGAATCCCGAACCTTCATAAGCAGACAGCTAAAAATATTGCGCTCCGTTTCTGTCAATCCGGATAACAACTTTTTTTCCGCTTCCGCCATGCTCGCTTCGGCCCGGCGGCAGCATTCTTCCCCCGCCGATGTGATCCTCACCATTTTGATTCTTTTATCCTCCGGATCTCCAAACCCTTCTACCAAACCTTTCTGTTCCAAACGGCTTACAATTCCCGCCGCTGTTGACTGCGCCACATGAAGGATCTGTTCCAATTCCTTCAAAGAACACTGGTTCCCCGGAGTATCTTTAAACACCAGTAATATTCCGATCTGCGCCATTGTTAAACCTTGGGGACGCAAGACATTATTTGCATTTTTCTCCAATTCATCATGCAATTGCTTGATGATTGCCCCACATGTGTTTTGCCTTATCATCTCTTCCCCTCCTTGTGGTTATAATAATAGCACACTTTCAATTTCATGTCAATAGCTTGCTATCATGTTTCGGCTTGGCGGCTATTATGTTTCCTGTAGAGCAGGGTATGGCAGACAGGCGACATCACTCTTGAGTTGAATCTTCGAAATACGCTTCAGAACAGGCGCAGCTGCTCATAATCTGTTTTCCGCTCCAGCAGGCAGGGTATTTTATGCAGAATGCCCTCTGTCTTTGCATCATCCAGCATCCACTCTGTAATCTCCCGCCGCTCCAGGACCAGCGGCATCCGGTCATGCACCTGCTTCATGGAAGCGTTTGCCGCAGTCGTAAGGATTACAAAATGCCACCCATCTTCATACCGCCTGCAGAACCCTGCCATGAACAGAATGGACATATCGTTTCTGCAAAATATATTTTTCTCTTTTTGGGAATTCCATTCGTAAAACCAAGAGGCCGGAATCACGATACGACTGTGCAGGATACTGTCCCGGAACAGGGGCTTTTCCAAGGCAGACTCGCATCTGGCGTTAAAAATCAGCTTTTTCCCTTCAAAACCGGGAAATCCCCAATGCTGCCATTCACAGCAGACAGAACCATCTTTTCCGGACAGCACCGGCGCATCTTTCCCCGGATAGATATCCCCGGCTGCCATCCTGCTTACAGCCTGTAAAGACTCCTTCTTTTTCCTTTCATCCATCTGCCGAACCAGCTTTTCCATCTCCCTGGCTGCCTCATCATCCACATAATATCTGCCGCACATAAAATTTCCCCTTATTGTTATCCAATCTTCTGTAACATTTATGACCAAAAATCCATTAACCTGTTTCCGCCCGCTCCCTATTACATGGTGCGATCACCCTGTATTTTCTGTCACGAAAGGAAACGCCGATAAAATATACCCCATCATGAATATTATAACAGTTCATATGATACAAAAATGCCGGCTTATAAGTCAGTTATGCCACATACTTTATTTTGAACATTCCATGTTGTCTGACCATGACGAGCAACAAATAATTTCATAAACATCTCTCTGCGACATAAATTCAGTTTTTTGATTATACCACTTTCCTTCCCCGTTTACCACAAAATTATAGGGCACTGAAGAAGGGAACAGGATATAAGAAAACTTTTGTCCCGAGATGACATATACAACTTTATAGTTTTTCCATTATTTGCATGATATACTATATTGCATTACAGGACTCTGTTATCGAAAGGAGGCGATTG
>DERU01000076.1:2099-8641 GCA_002361095.1 Lachnospiraceae bacterium UBA3332 | reverse complement strand
ATTCAGGTTATGGATTCACACTTCTCCACACAAATCATCCCGGCCATCTCTGCATATAAGCGGGGATTCTGCCTTTTATCCTGTTTTTCTCCCTGTACTGCCACCTCAAAGGCATGACTGCACTCCCGGTATTCCTTTTTAGTCTCCCGGATATCTCCCATGGAAAGTTCCGGTCTCCGCAGTCTTACAGAGCGGAAGTGCCCGCTTGCTACTTCTCCATGATATAGCCCCATCAGAAAAGCTCTCCTGAAATTTGCGGTTTAATCCCATCCAATATCCCAGCCATCCAGTTTTTTCAAATGAAACATAGTTTTGAAATCATGGTAACATTCTTCACAGATACAGCAGCTTACGTCCTCCGGCACAAACCATCTTTGATGACAACTGTCCTGCACCTTTTCAAAGCAGAATATACATGTTTTTAATTCAGGTGCATGTTTCGCTATTTCTTCCCCATCGGTTGGATTCAGACATTTGTCCCGTAAATATTCTACATCATTTAGAAGCCGCCAATCCGCTTTTTCACCCATTTTTCCTATTCCCCACCTTCGATCTACCGTTACAATTATAAGCTGTTTTATGCGGGAACACAATTCCGAAAAGGGACTTCTGCAATGTTTTATGCAAAGCGATATATACAAAAAGCAGCCCATGATTCAAAAACTGTTTTCACAGTATGTATGCAGATCAAAAATGCACACAAAAAAAAGAAGCATCCGGCACCATTGCCAGACGCTTCTCCTTCCTGTCTCCGTTTGCGCTCCTGCTCTCTACAGCCTCCCTCTACGGCGCAGGCTTCCCGCTCCGTTTTGCAATCTCCGCCTGTTTCTGGTGTAACTTGGCAAGCACGGACGGCCTGCCGCTTTTGCCTTTTGGGGATACAGGCTTTTTTCTGCCGTCAATGGCCGTGTCTTTTCGTTCCCGGTCTATCCCCGAACCAGGCCTGTCCCCGCTATTTCCTATACCTTTTTGCCTATCTGCTGGAGAGGTTTTCTCCTGCCTTGCCGATTCCCCGACAGGCTTCGGGGGATGGAAGTACGCTTCGATCCGCTGTGTGACTGTCTGGTCAAAGCCATTGTATACGTTATCGACGATTAATTTTCCGCTTTCGTCCACTACCACCCAGGCAACTTCCCTTCCGTATTTTTCATGCTCCATCAGGAAGAATAGCTTCCCGTCAATTATCTCGCTGTCAAAGGCAAGCCAGCTCCCTTCTTTCCCTTCGATATGGAAGCCTGTGGTATCGATGGACACAGGCACATCGGAAGCATCAATCCGGATAAATCCGGTAATCACTGTAAACCCGGTTTTCTCAACGTAATAACAGGTCACCTCCCCTTCTTTGTTTAGCACCAGTACGTCGCTGACGCTGATGGAATGCCCCCTGCAGGTCCGGGGCATTTTTGTATCAAACTGTTTACGGATATTCTCTGGTGTTTCTGTCGGCGGCATCCGCCCGATATACACCTGCTCATAATCCCCGCACCGTACTTTTATGCCTTTTTCCTGTAATTTCTGATACGGGCAGAAATGCTTCTCCCGGTTCTCCGGAATGTTTTTAAGCTGGTAAAGTGCAAATTGGCTGGTGGCCATTATTCATCCTCCTCCGGTTCCTGTTGGTATGCTTCCAGGTTTAAGTTTAAAAACGCTTCATCGGAAAGGAGGCGCAGCTTCTCCAGTGTGCCGTTGATTAAAGCGGTTACTTCCTCATCCCCGTCAATATAAGGAATAACCCTGTATATGTCGTCTATGGCCGCCTGTCTGCTTTCCTTCTTAAACATTGCTAACAGCATATACTCATCTTCTTCAAACCGAATCATAATTCCTGTCCCCCTTTTCCATGCGCCCGTGGTTTCTTCTCTTCCTGCCCCTGCTTTTCCTGTGCCTTCAGTCTCGCCTGACGCTCCCGCAGCGCATTTAGGACGGACTGCTTTTTGCTGATACCAGATGCATCCCTGTTCGTTTTCGGGGCCGTTTCAGGCGTTTTCTCCGGCACTGCCGCTTTTTTATCCGTCCTCGGTTTATCCGTCCCCGCTTGACCCTTCTCCGCCTTTTCTGTCCCCGCTTGATCCGCTTCCGGTATAGGGGCACTCTTTTCTTCGTTTTGATGTGGCGTTACGGAACTTTTATGGGGAATGACGGTCTGTAGCGGCTCCGTTTCTTTTTCCGGGCTCTGTTTACGAAGTTCTTCCCGTTCAGCAAGAATCTCTTCCGCATCCGCAATCGCTTTCTGGACTAGCGGACTGTCCCTGTAATGGGGAATGTCATTGATAAATTCTTTCTGGAGCCGTCCCGCCATCATTAATTCGCATCTTCCGGCATAATCGCTTCCGTCCTCCAGGCAAAAACCAATTCCTTTCAGGCACTTCTTTCCTTCAGGCAGCTTATCGTATATATTCATGGCCTCCTGCACGGTTTTAAGCCCCTCATGGTATTCCCCAAGGACGGGCGTGAGTGCATATTCTGCGGCATAAAAGGTAATGGACGGCCCTGCTTCCGTCTGCACATTTTCTAAAACCGGCTCCTGCCTGATTTCCTGTTCCCGCATATTTTCCCTTGCAAGGCCGATAAAACCGTCCAGTACAGCCGGATGGCTGGTGACGATAAACTCTGCGTTCTGCTCCCTCCCATATCCGATCGCGTCCGGTATCCCAATACTTTTTGCCCATTCTTTCGTACTCTTGGAAAACCGCCCGTCATAATCGAAATACTGCACCGTATTGGCAAGAATGAATGCCACCCGTTCTGCACCATATTTTTCAAGGACTAAATCTGCGGCGTCATGTGCCAGATGCATCCCGTCAAAATTTTCCCGGATTGCCCCTTCCACCGCCTTTTTACAGTCCCGGTTCAACTCTCTGGATGCTCGGTAATCATCTGTCTCGCCATGCTCCTTTGCGTAAGAAAACGGCGGTGTGTAAAGCGGCGGATATGTTTTTTCCTCCAAATCCTGCACCACTCCTCTCTTTATAAGCTGTTCCCTCTGGTGTACGAAATCCGGCAGCTTGGTAAATCCCAAACGGTCTACAAAGTTTGCCGTCACCTCCCCGCCACGTTTTATAACCACGACGTCACTGACGGAAAGGGAATGCCCGGTATAGCCTTCCGGATGGCTGTTGTTGAATTTCTCATAGATAGTATCCAAATTTTCCTGTTCTCCAAGCCTTCCGCCGTAAACCAGCGAATAATCACCGCCCTCCACTTCCATCCCTTTCTCCTGTATGAAATCCATATGGAGGAACAGGTACCCGCGGCCTTTCCCATTTTCGTCGATTTGAAATATAGCATAGCGGTCGGCTGTACCGGTATAGAGAAGTTCTTCATTGGCGTGGATGATGGCATCCTGCATTTTTTCTTCCAGTACGGAAAAATCGAACCCGGCAAGGGATTCCCGAAACTGCCCCGGCGTGGAGATACCGCCTGTAAAATTCAATTCTTCCCCTAAGTTAAGGAATCCTCTTTCCGGTATGGGAATCGGATATGCAGCAAGAAGTGTCCCTGCGTGGTTGAATGCTACACGGTTCTCCACCGCAATGGGATCGCTGGGATCATAGTCAGACCCCCGCAGGTCATAACGGCAGAATCCTTCCGGTACGTCCTTTTCTGCTATTCTTCCATTGGAAAACAATGCCGGGACCCCGAAAATTTCTACCTCCTGATAATCCTCCCTTATTCTCTCTTTGGATGTCTCCTGCAAAGTGCCCTTTTCCGGAACCGTCCCTGCCTGTGTTTTTCCAACTTCCGTAACCGTTTCTTTCTGCATGTTCCTTTCCTCCTGCTTTTCCTCCCGCACGGATTGTGCCGCCATATGGTTCTCCCATGCCGCTTTGTCAACGCCAAACATCCCCTCTGCCTTTAAAATATCCGTCTCCGTATGCATCTGGACAAAATTTCCATCTTTGTGCAGGTTATAAATAAGAAATCCTGCATGGTACAGCGCCGCCGCCCGCTCCATGGTGAGCGGCAGTATCGAATCATTACGGAAGCCAAACTCATGCATCTGCAGCATGCCAACTTTGTTATCTGGTAAAGCATCAATCTCTGCCTGCGCAGCCTCCATAACCTCCTGCATGTTCTCGGCCCCCGGATTTTCTGCTGCATGTACCATATCTACAATAAGTTTCTTTGTCTTTCTCAAATCATCCAGCTTATAGGCATGGCGGACGGCCAGGTTATGTGCCTCCCTGCCAAGGGCCGTATGTCCGTATTCTGCACGGCTGATTATAGCTTCCACCCGTATTAGCGTGGGGGATGTTGACGCATCCACGATATGTCCCTTGTCCATGTACAGGACGTCATAAAACTGCGGCATATCCTCCTCTTCCCCCGGGTTCTCAAACTCCTTCCATAAATCCAAGTGCACTCCATGTTCTCTTAAAAACTGCTCCGGGTTTTTATTTCCTCCCTTTTGGCCTGCAAATGTGTGTAACAGCCTTAAAAAATCCACCCGCCCTACATTGTCCACAAGGTAAAACCGCCTTGCCTGTTCACCCAAAAAGGCAACTTGGAATACCAGGTCATCTTCCACAAGCTCCCGCATGGCCTCCTTCTCTTTCTGCAGTTTCTCTATGTTCTCTGTTATGCCATCAATAAGTAAGCCCGCCGTTTTCCTGATAAACTCCATGGAAGAGCGCAGTTCTTTCATCTCCATGCTTCCGGACCACCCGGCTATATAGGGAAAAGAGTAGTCTGAAGTATCCAGTCCAAAAAAACTGCAGACTGTGAACGCAACCGACTCCGCTTCCACCTCCCTGGTCATCTGGTTTTTCTTCTCCCCAAGTTCCTCCATGATGTCCCGGTCGTGGCACATGGCATGGGTAACCTCATAGACAGCCGTTTTCATGGTATGCCTCTCACTCATACCGTCCCGGATCACAATCTCTTTTTCTGCATTGTCGTAATACCCTTTCGCTTCCCCTTTAATCCGCGCATACCGCATGGGGACCGGGGACACCATCCGAACCGCCTCCATAAAGACAGGGAAATTTTCTACATTCCCCGCCAGTTCCGGCGTATCAAGCCCCGGAAGCGGGTCACCATCCGTCTGCGAAATGTCAAACACCGTTGCCACACGGAAGCGGGGGATGATATGTTCGGTTTCCTCCATTTCCGGCTGTCCGTCCGGGCGCAGTACCGGCTCATTTGTCTCCGGGTCAAATTTCACTGTCTCCTCTTTCTTCCTGACCGGCACAGGGGCAATGATCTGGATGCCCTTTTCCCCGCGTCTCACATGACGGTTAAATTTCTTGTTCCAGGTACTGTAGCCAGTTACCAGTGTCGCATCCGGCTTCTGCATGGCGATCAGCATGGTATTGTTAAAGCTGTAATTATGAAACTGCGACAAGGTTTTCAGGTACGTTTTATAGTTTTCCGAAGTAAACATTTCCCGGACGCCATCTTCAAGCCGTTTGGTAATTTCTTTCATCTGCTCTTCCCGTTTTACTGCCATAAGTGATCCATCCCCTCCATTCCCTGCCAGACGCACAAATAAAACCACATCCCTGTTATCTCTTCCATTCCATAAAAGAAATCGCATACATTCCCATACGCACACTGCTTACAGCAAAATAGACAGCCGGGATAATTCCCTGTATCTTTCCCGGCCATCCGCATAAAAAATACCATCCCGGCCCTCTTGGCGGCATGGCTGTTGTTTATAGTTCCTGTCCTTTTTTCTTTCCTGTCCGCTGCTTGTTTCTTTGATTTTCGGCAATCCTTTCTTTCGTATCTTTCAGTTTATTCAGCACAGAAGGTTTCTTCCCTTTTTCCTCTGCCTTTCTATCTTTAATCACCTCTGCGTTTTTTATCTCCTCCGGCTTTGTACCCATACGCACCCGTCCAGCAAAAGGCTCTGCCCTTCTCGGACAGTCTGCCATCTCTTTGTCGCCCCCGCCACCATCCACATCCAATTCCTCTGGCATACCGTTATCGTCCATGCTAAGTGCTTCCGACGGGTCCTTTTCGTCCATATTTAACAACGCATTTAATTCAGAAAGGCGCCCCATTTTCTCCGAAAGCTCCGCTTCCTTTGCAAAGGGTTTCCCCACTTCCTCTTTTGCCGTGGCAAGCTGCTGCTGCACGGTTTTTAATTGTAATTCCGCCTCCGCCAGTTTCCCTCCAATCCCCAGAAGGGCATTGTTGATACGCTGCAGGTTGCCTAAAGGGTCGTTCCCCATTTCAATCTGGTAGCTGCACTTTCCCTTAATCTTTAGCTGGAAAAGGAAGCTGAAACTGTCAAAACCAGCATATAATCCGAAACCGCAAAACTCCCCCACCTGCCCGTCCACCCCCGCTGTCTTTAACCCGGCACAGGCGGCAATGAGCGCCGTCCCCGCCTCCTTCCGGTCCGTATAGGTTTTCCCGCCGATTGTCATGGAGAACTGGTCTTTTTCCTGCCCTTTGTCAAAAAGCGGCTCCACCATCTTAGCATCTACCCTAAGTCCTGCAATCCGCTCCTTCAAGGCGGTAATCTTCAGCGGGTAATTTTTTGCGATCTCCGTCTCCAGACGGTATTTCTGGCTGGTATGGTTTGCCTTCAAAAG
>DERU01000076.1:1614-1815 GCA_002361095.1 Lachnospiraceae bacterium UBA3332 | reverse complement strand
GCTGGTATGGTTTGCCTTTAACAGTTTCAGCCTGCTTACCTGGATGTCTAAATCCATCTTCTCTTTTATATACGGGTTTCCGGTAGCAAGTGCTTTTATTTCCGCATAGGAAAGTGCCGTGTCGTCCACATCCTCACAGGCACGGACGGGGGATTTGCTGCTCATGATCTGGCTGACGAATTTCTGCTTGTTCTCCAAAAT
>DERU01000076.1:986-1277 GCA_002361095.1 Lachnospiraceae bacterium UBA3332 | reverse complement strand
ATCTGCACCTTGTCATTCTGGTTCCCCTGCCTGAGAATCCGGCCCTCCTGCTGTTCCAGGTCAGCCGGTTTCCATGGCGCATCGAGGTGGTGCAAGGCGACTAGCCTGTCCTGGATATTGGTCCCGGCACCCAGCTTCGGTGTGGAGCCAAGCAGGATGCGCACCTGCCCGGCGCGCACTTTTGCAAATAATTCCGCTTTTTTTGTCTCCGTCCCGGCCTCATGGATAAAGGCAATTTCCTCCCTGGGGATTCCCATGGCCGTAAGTTTTTCCCGCACATCGTCATAGACG
>DERU01000076.1:487-685 GCA_002361095.1 Lachnospiraceae bacterium UBA3332 | reverse complement strand
TTTTCCCGCACATCGTCATAGACGTTGAATGTGCCGTCATTTTTGGGTGTGGACAAATCGCAGAAGAGGATTTGTGTCCCTTTCCCTGCAGAAGTCTTTTCCCAGATGTCATACGCATTTTTGACGCAGCGGTTTACTTTGCTCTCCTCCGCATCCGGCAGCATGGCATTGATGAGCCGCTGGTCCAGGGCGCATTTC
>DERU01000076.1:0-171 GCA_002361095.1 Lachnospiraceae bacterium UBA3332 | reverse complement strand
CCGCTGGTCCAGGGCGCATTTCCTGCCGTCGTTTGTGATTTTTAACATGTTGTCGCACGTCGGGTCTACCCCACCGGAACGGACAACCTCCGCCCGTTCGGCAAAGGAGGCGACCAGTTCTTTTTGTTCTTCACTTGGCTTTAACACTTCATTGATATATTCCGCTTCGGG
>DERU01000248.1 GCA_002361095.1 Lachnospiraceae bacterium UBA3332 | reverse complement strand
CCCTTCCTTTTTCGTTCTATCTGGTATATAATACAACCATACGCCGTCAGCCCGCCAATCCTTCCGGCCGGTTTTGGGGCGGAACATTTAAGGAGGTTTTCTATGCCAACAAGCAAAGATGTAGCCAAACTGGCCGGTGTATCGGTCGCTACGGTCTCCAGGGTCTACCAGTCCCCGGAACTGGTAAAACCCCAAACCAGGGAACTGGTACTCCAAACCGCAAAAAAACTGGACTATTACCCCAACCTCCTTGCCCGCAGTTTAAAGCAGAGCCGGAGCAATTCCATCGGTATTGCTGTAAACGATTTCACAAATCCGTTCTTTTTTCAGGTTATCGAACAGATGCATGCCAAGTTGGAGGATACGGACTACCAGCTTTTTACATTTCCTCCCTCCGGCACCCATTTTTCCAGTGAAAAAGTCATCCGGTATCTGCGTTCCAACCAGTTTGACGCATTTCTCTTTTCACCCTGTTTTTACAGCCGTGAGGATCAAAAGCTTTTCCGGAGCGCAAGACAGTATTTTCTGCAGCTGTATACGGATTATTATGAAGATATCGATTCCGTCACCATAGACGATCAATACGGAACATACCTTGCCGTCAAATATCTGTTGGAATGCGGACACCGGCGGATTCTTGTTTTCCATGCCGCCGTGGACGGGGAGGACTATCGGGCCAAGGGCTACCGGGAAGCCTTTCTGGAGAAGGGGCTCTCCCCTGATCCCGCGTTTATCCTGCATTACACGCTTAACTATAATTATACTCAGTCCATCCGCAACGATATTGACCGTTTGCAGCCTACCGCCATCATCAGCCACGGGGAAACCTGCGCCATCTGGACGCTCTCGGCATTAAAAGAACTGCATCTCAATTATCCCGAGGATGTCAGTCTGATTGCCTATGACGATCATCCCTGGACTGAAATCATGGGCATTACCGCAGTGGCCCAGCCCATCGCCCTGACCGGCAGCACCATCACCGACACTGTTTTGCAGGCCCTCTCCTCACGCAAAGAAAGGGCCGTGATCAAACAAAAGATCAAGCCCAAACTGGTATTGCGGGACAGCGTCCGAAGTCTGTAGCGCCCACGGTTACGCCCCGGCTTATTCCAAGCCGCACTTTTGATAGGCAGCGGCAAACAGCACCGCAAAAACAAGCATATTGACCGCCACAATTCCCGCCGAATCCATTCCCAAACGCAGGGAAGGAACCTGGCCAAGCATTTTGCCGATCTGCTCCGAATAGGTAAATCTCGCAATCCCGGCAACGGTTTCGTTAAACATGGACAGCATGGGCAGGAATGAAAAAAACATCATAACGGGCAGGGCAATCGAAGTGGCCATCATCTGTGTCCTGCTAAAGGTACCGATGGCGGCCCCGATCAGCAGGGAAGCCAAAATTCCCACCGCCGTCACGGCCATAAAAACAAGCCCTGTCCGCAGCCCGTAATTTCCGGCGGCACAGATCACGGCGGCCCCCAGCATACATAACAGCCAGATATAGCTGCCCACCCCGCCCAAAAATTCATGCGGCTTCACATTCGATAAAAGCAATACCCGCAGCGTATTGTTTTCTTTTTCCTCCGCCACAACCGCCGCCATGCATGTCAGCGGCGCCATCCCTATGTACATGGTGGCGAACAGGTTTACAAAAAAATTCTTTGGCATCCCCTCAATTTTGACCGTCTGATTCATCAGCAGCGTGAGGGCCGGAAACAGGATAAACTGAATGAATACTGTTTTGTTTTTGAAAGTATCCTTACACTGTTTTTTAAAAACCGCAATTAGGTTATGCATCTGCCCCCAACTCCTTTCCGGTCAGTTCCACAAAGACATCTTCCAGGGTAGGCTCCGTGGAATGCACGGTTTCCACCCTCTCCGCTTCCAAATATTCCTTCATGGGAAGGGCGGCGCTGCTGCCGTTTTCCAAAACAACCGTCTTCCCGTCCTTTAATGTCACCAAAAGCTTCTGCAAACGATTGTATTTTCCGCATATTTTTGCCGGGTTCCCATATTCCACGATAACGCCCTCATGCAGCAGCGCCACATGATCGCAAAGCTTATGCGCCTCATACATATTGTGCGTCGTGAGAAAAACGGTTGTCCCCTTTCTTCTTTGTTCTTCCAAAACGGCGTGGATTTCCCTTGCGGTAACCGGATCCAGCCCGCAGGTCGGCTCATCCAAAAACAGTATTTTGGCATCCCGCATCAGGGCCCTCGCCAAAGACAGCCTGCTTTTCATGCCCTTGGACAGTTTTTGCACCGCCGTTTTTCCCGCCTGTTCCAGTCCGATGCTTTTTAGGATCCCCCAAATCCTGCTTTTGGGAACACGGTAAATATCCGCATAAAACGCCAGATTGTCATACACAGACAAGCGGTCGTACAATCCAAAGCAATCCATCATGATTCCGATCTGTTCCCGTTCCTTTGTGCCAAGTTTTCTCGTATCTTTTCCGAAAAGCTTTGCCACTCCCCCGTTTTGTACCAGCTGTCCGGTCAGAACCTTCGCCAGCGTGGTTTTTCCCGCCCCGGAAGGCCCCAGCAGGCCGAAAATTTCGCCCTCTTCCACCTTGCAGGTAATTTGTCTTAACACCCGGATATCCGAGAAGCTGACGGAAAGGTTTTCAACCGTAACCGCTTCCTTCATTCTGCCTTTCCCTCCTTTTGCTGTAACCGCCGCAGCGCCTCTTCCATCCGCCTGTTTTCTTCCCTTTCCCTGGCCGATGCCACAAAATAGCTGCCCAGAAACGAAATTCCAAAGCAAAGCAGAAACATCACCCAGGGCTGCCACTGGTTTGCCGGAAACCAGTCAAACGCCACCACAAAACCGGCAATTATGGCAATCACTGCGCCCAGCATCCCCACGGTTCTTGCCCCGATTGACATTTTTTTAAAAAAGGTATCGGTAAAAAACAAAAACCGGACGACCACAATCAGTACCGCCACCCCTAAAAGCTGAAACGAAATCCCGGCGGGAACGCCCTGCCCGCCAAGCGCAAACATGGCGGAAAATTCCTTCGCGGATTCTCCGAACAGAAGGCAAAAAGCATTCATGATCAGCATCACAAACCCAAATATGACAAAAACCTGTGTCAAATACCCGAAAACCGTCCTTTTTTCCTCCATTTACAAAACCCCCAGTCTTTTTTTCAAAGCCTCGGCATACAGCCGCGACGCGATGATCTGCTCCCCATTGGACATGGTCACGCGGATTCTCCGGTTCATGTCTGCTTTGAGGGATTGAATATTTTGCAGATGAATCAGAACGGATTTGCTCACACGGAAAAAACCGTATTCTTCCAGCTGCCCCTCCAATTCATACAGACAAAAATCGGACTCGTAAACTTCTGCGGACGTATAGACAAAACATTTGCGGTCCACGCTTTCGATATAAAGTATTTTGCCCACATCCAGCAGATAAATTTCCCCGTTTTTCTTTGCCGTCAGCTGATGGTTCATCATCCGCAGGGCCGCTATAATCTTTTCCACATCGGCCGTCAGCTGTCTGCAGGTCACCAAAACCTGTAAATCCGCCGCTTTCTCATCCACGCAAATTTCTATCTTCAAACTCCCACCGCCTTTCCTGTCTTTATTATATCCTGCCCGCCCTGTTCCGCAACCCCTCCCCGCACAGGATGCCGCATCCGGCGCATAAGCTGCCAAAAGGGCGGCCGTCCCGTCTGCCGTGCAAAACAGGCCCCTTCAATATCCCGGCATAAAAACAGGGTGCAGAAACGCGCTTTGTTTGCACGTTTTTGCACCCTGCAGCCGCCTTTATTCGATATTCTTAAACTGGCTCATGTAAAGATTGTAATAAAATCCTTTCTTTTCCAGCAGCTGCCGCGCATTTCCCTCCTCCACGATGCGTCCGTCGTCGATGACAAAAATCCGGTCCGCTTTCTGAATCGTGGAAAGGCGGTGGGCAATGACAAAGGAAGTCCGGCCTGCCAGCAAATGTTCGATCCCCTCCTGCACCAAAATCTCCGTATTGGTATCAATGCTGCTGGTGGCCTCGTCGAGAATCAGAATCCGGGGATTGGAAACCATGGTGCGCGCAAAGGCGATCAGCTGCCGCTGCCCGATGGACAGCCCGCCGCCGCGTTCGGTAAGTTCCGTGTCATATCCTTTTTCCAGATTCATAATAAAATCATGGGCATTGACGGCCTTGGCCGCCGCCACGATTTCCTCGTCGGCAGCGTCCAGCTTCCCGTAGCGGATATTATCCCGAATGGTGCCGGAAAAGAGGAAATTATCCTGCGTCATCACGCCCATCTGGGCCCGCAGGCTTTCGATGGACACTTTTTTCAGGTCGTAATCGTCAATGTAAATCCGCCCCTCCTGAATATCGTAAAACCGGCTGATCAAATTGACTATGGTCGTTTTCCCCGCGCCGGTAGGCCCCACAAGCGCAATGGTTTCCCCGGGCCGAACCCGAAAATCCACATGGCTCAATACCTGCGTATTGCCGTCATAGGAAAAAGAAACATCCTCGAACGCGACGCTCCCCTGAATGGGAGGCAGTTCCCCGACGTCGGTCGCGTCCGTAATCTGCGCCTTCGTGTCCAAAATCTCGAAAATACGCTCCGCCCCGGCAATGTTGGTAATGATCTGGTTATAAAAATTGCTCAGGTTCATGATCGGATGCCAGAACATGGATATGTAAGATCCAAAAGCAATCAGCGTGCCCACCGACACACGGTCGGTTCCCAAAACCATGATACCGGTATAGTATAGGCTGATGGTGCCGATTCCCCAACAGATATCAATGACCGCGCCGAAAGCATCGTTCAGGCGCACCGCATGGATATAGGAATCCCGGTGCTCATCCGTCAGCTGCAAAAAGGTTCTGCGCGTCTCTTCCTCCGCCGAAAAACTCTGGATGATGCGGATACCGGAAAGATCCTCATGTACAAAGGCATTGACGTTGGAGGATTTTTTCCGGTGTATCTGCCAGCGTTTATGGGAATACACCTGGATAAACCAGATGGAAACCGCCATCAGCGGCAGACTGATTAAAGACGCCGCAGCCAGCACGCTGTCTTTGGCAAACATAATCCCCACAACAGCGCAGATCGTGATAAAATCCGGAATCAGGGTAGTGACGCTGTTGCTGAGCACATTTTTGAGGGAATTGATATCCCCGATGATACGTGCCAGAATCTTTCCGGTGGGCCTGCTGTCAAAAAAGTTAAAATCCAGCGTCTGGATATGGGTATAAAGTTCCTGCCGGATGGTCAGCAAAATTTTGTTGCACAGCTTTGCCATAATCCACATGCGGAGCTTGACGCTCAGAATCATGGCCACATTTATGGCCACGGCAAAAACAATCAGGAACAAAAGCCCCTGCAAATCCCGCTGCGCAATACAGGTATCCACAGCGGTTTCCATGATCAGCGGGTTTAAAAGACTGACCACCACACAGAACGCCATGATGAAGAGCACAATCAGGATCTGCCATTTGTAGGCGAGAAGATAGGAAAAAAGACGCAGCAAAGTCTGTGACTTACTGGCTTCCACCGTCATTTTCTCGTCGTCTTTATAAGAATTATAGGCCATGTATTACACCTCCCCATTTAACCAAGATCCATACTGGGCCTGGTAGGTTTTATAATAAAGTCCCTGCCTGGCGAGCAGTTCCTCGTGGGTTCCGCGTTCCGCCACATGTCCGTCCTCCAGCACAAGGATTTCGTCCGCATGCCGCACCGCGCTGATACGATGGGCGATAATGATTTTGGTCGTACCGGACAGTTCCTTCAAAGTCTGCTGGATAGCCGATTCCGTCTCCATATCCAGCGCGCTGGTGGAGTCGTCCATAACCAAAACCGGCGTATGCTTGGCCAGCGCCCGGGCAATGCTGATGCGCTGCTTCTGTCCGCCGGAAAGGCCCACGCCGCGCTCTCCGATCACCGTGTCATACCGGGAATCCAGCTGCTCAATAAATTCCGCCGCCTGCGCGGCTTCCGAAGCCTGCCGCACCTCCAGGGAGGACACCCGTCCTTTTTTCCCCAGTACCACATTCTCCAAAATCGTATCGGAAAACAAAAACACATCCTGCATCACCGTGGAAATACTGCCGCGCAGCTGCCGCAGGGAAAGATCCCTGATATTGACGCCGTCCAAATAAATCGCGCCGTCGGTGGCATCATAAAGCCGGTCCAGCAGCTGGATAATGGAAGTCTTGCCGCTGCCGGTAGCCCCCATGATTCCTACGGTTTTCCCCGGCTCCACATGGAAGCTGATATGCTGCAAAATCTCGTGCATATCTGCCTTGTGAAAAGAAACATCCTCAAAACGGATATCCCCTTTTACCTGTTCCAAAACGACAGGCTTTTCCTTTTCCAAAATCACGGGCTTGACGTCGTAAATCCGCTTAATTTTGCGGTAACTGCCCACCCCGGAAGAAAAGTCGTTGGAAAGCCAGCCCAGCATCTCCATGGGCCATATGATATTGTTGGAATATTCCACAAACGCGCCCAGACTGCCCAAAGACAGTTCCCCCCGCATAAACAGATATCCCCCGATCAGAAGCACCAGCAGGGGCAGAAGCTTGCTCACCAGCGAAAACCACGGGGAATAGCGCACAAAAATCCGGGACTGCTTCATGTTCAAATCATAGTAACGTCGGTTGTGGGAAAGAAATTTTTGAATCTCATATTTTTCCCGGGCAAAAGCCTTGACCGTGCGTACACCGGCCAGGTTCTCCTCCGCCACACTGTTCAGCGCCGCGTTCTCCTCACTGATCTCTTCATATACCTGGCCCAGTTTCTTTTCCATAAAAATGGCCAGCAGCGCGCAGAAAATCATACAGCAGGTGGGCAAAACAGCCAGCTTCCAGTTTAAGCTGTACATACAAAACAGGATCACCGTGACATGATAAGCGACCTCCATAAACAGCATCCCCACATATCCCAGCGTACCCCATACATTGTCGATATCATCCTTAACCCTCGCCATCAGTTCCCCGGTCTGGGTCCGGTCAAAAAATTCCGTGCTCAGACTCTGGATGTGGGAAAATAAGTCCCTCCGCATGTCCGTTGCGATCGTGACCGACATCTTGTCAAACGTATACTCCTTGATATACTGAAACACAAACCGCCCCACCGCAATACCCAAAATTCCTCCCAGCAGCGGCATCAGTTTCTGCAGCTGCCCGCCGACGATAACGTCGTCAATAATCCGTCGGGTCAGCTGCGGCGACAAAAGATCCAGCGATACGGCGATCAGCATGGCCGCAATGCCCAGCAGATACCCGAAAGCATGCTGCCGTAAGTAAACCGATAATTTCTTCATGATGATAAATCCCCCTTATGTATAGGAAACGACTTTGGTC
>DERU01000033.1:2741-3000 GCA_002361095.1 Lachnospiraceae bacterium UBA3332 | reverse complement strand
CCAGCTGCGGCGATACACCAGCCTTGGCGGCATCCATGAACCGGACAGACAGGAACAGGTGGTAAACGGCAGACTTTGTTACCGGGAGACGGAACGTACCCTGTACGCGGATGGCACACCGGTGAAGCTGACGGCCACGGAGTTAAAGATTGTGGAACTGTTCATGCACAATCTGGGACGTATCTTTCCGGCGGAGGAAATTTACCGCAGGGTATGGGAAGAGGAAGCGTACGCTCCGGAAAATACGGTGATGGTGCAT
>DERU01000033.1:0-2410 GCA_002361095.1 Lachnospiraceae bacterium UBA3332 | reverse complement strand
TAAAGGTGGTGTGGGGCATTGGATACAAAATGGAAAAAAGGTAAGGCAGTTTTTGGCGTAGCCGCCCGTCTTCTGGGAATTGGCATGCTGCTGTTTGTACTGGCGTGCAATCCGTATAGGGCATTCCGGTGGGAACTTTGGGATTTAAAGGAGATTATGTCCCCGAAGGGAAGATATGAGAGGACGGAAGCGTTCCGGGACTATGTCTCGGAAATGCTATGCAGCCTGATTCAGGCAGGGGCAGGAAAGCCGGTTTTGGCCTGGACTGTGGAGGCAGAAGAAACGGGACGCCGGATTGGCGGAGCGGTATTTACGGATGTACGGGAAGCGCTGGTAGTTACCGGGGAAGAACTGGCTGAAGAGGAAGCGGAAGTGACGGAAGGAGGAACGGTGGAGGAATGGCCGGGAACGGCCGGGTTTTGGAAGGACGAAAATGACGTTTATTGGCCGCAAAAGTGGGACAGGGATTGGACGGACGAAGAAATTGAAAAAATGCGGCAGAATTTTTGGGATGCACATTTCGAGGATAAAAACCTTCTGTACGAAGTGACTGCAGCGGACAAAGACGGCGCAGTCGTTACCTATAGTAATACGGAGGGGCTTGCGATCGGCAAAAAGGAGAATGCCTTGCCGGAGGCATACGGTTTTCTGTTGCAATTTGACGGAAAAAAAGCGTCCGCCTGGCTGGAAGGGGAAGAACTGGATCTGTACGGGGACGGTATTTACCGGTGGGAGAGGAATCAGTGGTCGATTCCCGGTTTTGACAACTACCGGATGCCGGACGACTGGAAACCCGTAACCGTCGTCATTGCCGTGCGCCGTGTACCCGTGCGGTATACGGTGAACACAACAGTGTACGGAGGCCGTCTGTACCGGGTATGGCAGAATCTGCAGGACAGACACCGGTTTTTTATCCTTTGGCTGGCAGCCTGCGTGGGCGCGGCAGTGCTTTTGCTGGCCGGGCACATGCTGCGGAAAGAGCGCAGGGAAGCCGCCCGGCGGTTTGGAAAAACGTTAAAAACCATTCCTTTTGAGGCGGTCATGCTTTTGACTGTGGGAAGCGTTTTGGCAGGAGGCTGGAGATTCCTGTTTTGGCTGCAATATTGGGACAGCCCGCGCACGGGCGCGCTGTTTTTGTATGGGGGACTGGTTCTTGTGATGCTCTGGGTGTTGTATGCCTATTTGCTTTATGGGAATCAGCCGTGGAAAAACAGTGTGACAGGGTGGGTCATGCGGCTTTTGCGGGGCAGGGCCATGCGGATGGATATCCAGAGACGGATCAGCCGGCGTGTGGTGCCGTGCATTTGCCTGCTGGCCTCCGGAATCGCAATGGGGGCGGCTGCCTGGCTGTTGTGCAATGTGTTTTATGAATATGCGGTTGGAGAAATTCTGTTTGCCATAGCATTTGCGGTTTTGCTGGCAGCGCTGGTTTTGCTGGCATGCAACGGGCATTGTCAGTGGAAGCTGGCGGCGGATTTGGGGATTTTGGATAAACGGATTGCCGCCGCCTACGAAGGAAAACGGGAAGAGGCTTGCGAACTTCCGGCGGATTCGGAACTGGCCGGGATGGCATCTAAGGTGGCGGGTATCCGGGACGGGTTGGAAAAAGCGGTGGAAGAACGCATGCACAGCGAACAGATGAAGGTGGATTTGGTGGCGAATGTGTCCCATGATATCAAAACGCCCCTGACTTCCATTATCAGTTATGTGGATTTGCTCAAAGAGGATGAAAGCCTGCCGGAGGAGTTAAAGGATTATGTGGAGGTTCTTTCACGGAAATCGGAGCGGCTTCGGGAAATGGTGCAGGATGTGTTTGAGGTGAGTAAGGCCACTTCGGGCCAGCTGCCGATGCAGTTTGAAAAGTTGGATTTGGCGAAGCTTCTGCGCCAGACCATGGCGGATATGCAGGAACAGATCGACAGCGCGCCGGTAAGTGTGCGCGTGCAGATCCCCAGGGATGCGGTGGAAATTATGGCTGACGGACAACGTCTGTACCGGGTGTTCCAGAATCTTTTGCAAAATGCGCTTTTGTATTCGCTGGAGGGATCCCGGGTTTATGTGAAACTGGAAAGAGAGGGAAGCCTGGCAGTCGCCAGTGTGCGCAACACTTCCAAAACCGAACTGGACGGCAGTACGGATTTTACGGAACGGTTTGTACGGGGAGACGAGAGCCGGACGGACGGCGGAAGCGGACTGGGACTTTCCATCGCAAAAAGTTTTACGGAGGCGTGTAAAGGAACATTCCGGGTGGAAACCATCGCCGATTTGTTTGTGGTGACCGTAACGTTTCCGGCGCAGCAATAGCAGTGTTTTTCGCGTCCTGCCACGGTTTGGCCTAAGTCCTTCCCTGCCCCGTAAATCGTAACCGTTCCGAGTTTTGCCGCGCGTAACCGTTCAACCCCAATGGCGG
>DERU01000037.1:6947-11057 GCA_002361095.1 Lachnospiraceae bacterium UBA3332 | reverse complement strand
TTTTTTGCGCCCTGATGCGTTTTGGAATCCCGTGAGAATTTGGTGAAATTTCCCGTTTTGGATATTGCTTCCGGAAAAGGTCCGTCCGCGCCTCCCCCGCCCTTCGCCGCCGCTTCCGCCCGGTTTCCGCGCCTGCCTCCCGCCTTAAGCTGCTGCCATTGGGGGCTGAACTGTTGTTGCCTTATTGTGCCGCTTTTGCCCTGCGCCAAAAGTACAGGCGGTTTCCGGCCACGACAAAAATGCTTACCAGCAGGAGGAAATAGAAGTTGATTCCCCGGGTCACATAGAGCGAGGGCATCAAAAACCCGCCGGTAAAAATGCCCGCGAACACCGATTGATACAAAAGTTCCGTGATTCCCTGCGCGCCCGGAACCGGAAGCATATCCACCGCGATATAGACCGCCGCCTGCAAAAGCGCCACCGTCCAAAACGCCGTTTCCTGTAAGCCAAATCCCCGGTACACAAAAGCCGTCAGCAAAAAGACGCTGCAGCGCTGCAAAAAGGTACACAGCACCACGAAACAAACCTTTCCCTTATTCCGAATCAAAAAATCCACCGCCTCCTGATAACCGTCAATGAACTGCCGGATTTTTCCGGCCCGCTCCCTGTCATACTGCAATACCCTGACCCGTACCAAAACCTTTTCCGCCCCGGCAAGCAGGCGGTACATCACACCCGGCGCTACCATCACAGCCGCCAAAATCACCACCAGCGCAACATTCAGAAAAAGCCCCAGCAAAAATAAAGACAGATATCCCCCGAAATATTGCCGCAGGGGTAAAAGCCAAAAGAGAAGAAGCAGGACGCCGACCACCACCAGCACAAATTTATAAATCACCGCAACCGTCATCAACACCACCGAACTGTCGGACAGACGGTTTCCGTCCTTTTTCATATAATAAAGCTGCATCGGTTGTCCGCCCGTGGCAGACGGCGTAATGCCGGAATAAAAAAAACCGATAAAAGAATAGCAGATACAGCGCGCCAGACAGGTCTTTCCCCCCATGGCCCGCAGCAAATACCAAATCATAAAGCCTTCCGCGCACACAAAAAACAGCGCACACAGCATGGAAAGGCACACAAACCTCCCCGACATCCCGGAAACCGACACACGGATATCCCCCAAATTCTGTCCATGGAATACCGCATAGAAAGTCAGGCACATAACCGTCACAAAAAAAACGGCGTTAAAAAATGTCTTTCGTTTACTCACACAAGGCCTCCAATCTGCCAAAATATGCCAGCGGTCCCTCAAATATTACCCTTTTATCCGCCGTATACTCATAAAAATCCTTAGGCGTCACCAGGGAAAAATGTTTTTCCGACACGAAAATACCACTTTCCCGCAGAATCCTGGCCAGATAGGAAGAACAGGTATAATGATTGTGCTGATAAAACGGGCGGTTTGCCACCAAAAAGGGCAGTCCGATCACGGCATAATGGAAACGGAACCGGTTTTCAAAATCCTGTTCCAGCTGTCTCCTGATCTTTTCTTTCTGCTCCCGGCTGCATTCCAGTTCGCAGATCCTATACCCCGCAGTGGGAAACGCCTGCAAAATCCTGGTCCTGTTTTCCTTTTCCACCCCGGCAAAAACCGGAACAAACGGATTGCGCCGTCCCACACTGTAAGTCTCTTCCAAATTTTCATCCAACGACAATGCCACATGAATATATTTCTGTTTCAAAAAACGCCGGATGAAATAGGCAAAAATACCCGGCGTGTCCACCAATACAAGATATAATTTCGCCATATCCTCTCCCTTTTCCCTTCTGTTTATTACCTTCTGTTTATTACCTTTTATTTATCGGCTTCCGTTTCAACGCCCGGCATGCGGTCATTGAAACCGGTAAATCCGGTTTGCCAGCCGGTATCCGAAAACGGTCAGCAGGCCGCCCCATTTTCCGGGCAGATACGTCCATCCGCTCAACGAGCGGTATTTAAGCCGGTAATACAATTTGGAATTTTTTCGTTTGACCGACTCCCACAATTCCCGCCTCTTCCGGTATGCTTCCGGTGTGGCAATCAGCAGCAGGTGAATGGAAGAAATCGCCATCATGACGGAAATATTCCGGCACAGGTATTTTTCCAGTTTGTGCGACTTTTCCCGCACTTTTTCCAAATCCGCACACTCGGAAACCAACTTTGTCACCCGGATCTGCTGGTCGATTCTCTTTTTCAGTACCTCTTTATTGACGGATTGGTCCTCCCTGCCCAGATAATAATGATACAAGTCCAAATCCAGATATAAAATTTTGTCCACCGACGCAAGCGGCTGGTTTGCAAATATATTGTCCACATAAAAAGTATGCCGGGGAAGCCGCATACCGGTTTTTTTCAAAAGCTGCGTCCGGAAAACCAAAGCATGCATAACCAAATACTGGGACGGCAAAAAGCGGCCGGTCTGCTCCCATCTGCACACCCTTCCCGCCGGAAAAACATTGCGGTAGCGGATTGTACGGGTTTTCCCCTCCTCCAGATGGTCATACACATAATTGCATATCAAAAGATCCGGCGCCTCTTTGAGGCCGCGTATCGCCGCAAGCAAAAGATGGTATGCCTCCCGTCCCAGCCAGTCGTCGGAATCCACCACTTTGAAATAACGGCCGGACGCCAGCGAAAGTCCGGTATTGACACCCGCCCCGTGTCCGCCGTTTTCCTGATGCACGACCCGGACCGTATCCGGATATTTCGCCGCATAGCCGTCCGCAATTCTCCCCGTCCTGTCCGTGGAACCGTCGTCCACAATAATAATTTCCACCCCGTCCCTTTCCAAAAGCAAAGAATCGATACACCGCTCCATATAGCTTTCGGAATTGTAGCAGGGAACCACAAATGTAAGATCTTTCATAAAACTTGATTTCCTTTCCGGAACTGTTTCCCTTCCTGTCTCCGGAGAGTATAACAAATCCCCCTTGCAATTTCCGTTTGCTTTTTCTAAACATTTTCTGAAAAAATAGTTATCTTTTCCGATAGGGATTTTAGCTTTTCCAAAAACAAAAACCCCATGGGGCAAAAAACGCCGCATGGGGTGCAAAACATCGCGTATCTTTTTTTCCTGAACGTGTTACCGTTGTTGCTGCCAAAGCAGGACATAAAACCGTCCAAACACAGCGCGTTGTTCTGCGCAGGCAGGGGGAACGGTAATTATAACGTACTTCCAAAATCCGAATGGATCGCCTGTCCGGTGATCGCCCTGGACTCGTCGCTTGCCAAAAACAGCAGGATATTGGCTACGTCCTCAGGCATACAGGGCGATACCCGCAGATCCGCGTGCTTCGCCATCTGGCCGAACATATCCGCATCCATATTATCCGCTTTCATATTCGCAACCATCGGCGTAACAATGGTTCCCGGACATACCGCGTTACAGCGGATTTTCGTCCCGGCAAAGCGCAGCGCCGTGTGTCGCGTAATCCCGATAATCGCGGCCTTGGAAGCCACGTAAGCGGCGCCGCCGCAGCCCATCACGCCCGCAATGGAAGCCACATTGACAATGGAGCCTTCCCCCGTCTTTGCCATCTCCGCACACGCTTCCCGCATGCAGTACATCGTGCCCTTGGTGTTGGTATCGATGATCCGATCCATATCCGCATCCAAAACCCGGTCGATCGGCTTTAAACCCGACTCCAGGATTCCCGCATTGTTTACCAATACGTCAACCCTGCCAAACACCTCCACCGTCTTTGCCACCAGGTTCCTGGCATCCTCCGGCTTGGAAATATCCGTGACAACACTCAAAACCTCGCCGCCGGCTGCCTTGATTTTCTCCGCCACTTCCTCCAGCTGTGCCTGACGCCGTGCGCTGATTACCACCTTTGCCCCTTCTTTGGCAAACAGCATGGCGGTCGCCGCGCCCACGCCGGAATTTCCCCCGGTGACAATGGCAACTTTACCCTCTAAACGTCCCATGTTCCCATACCTCCTTCTCCTTACGGGAAATCCTTTCCCGCCGTCTGATTTGTACGACTATACGGTATCATTTACGGGAACCCTTGTCAAGATTGGAGGGGGAATTGTCACGGAAATCAATTTTGCAGCCGAGACGGGAGGGTATGGGCGGCAGGAGGGACAACGGCCCTTTCCCAGGGCGTTAAAACACGTCAGTTCTT
>DERU01000037.1:0-6625 GCA_002361095.1 Lachnospiraceae bacterium UBA3332 | reverse complement strand
CAGTTCTTGGGCTGCGTCCTTTGCGGCCCTATGAACTGCTACGCGTTTTTCGGGCGGAAGCATCCCCGGAAAGTGCCGTTGTCCCTCCTGCCGCCCATACCCTCCCGTCCCGGCTGCAAAATTGATTTCCATGGGGAATTGTTCAATCAAACAGGATTTCATCCACCGTCACGAACTCGTATCCCTGCTTTTTCAATTCATCCACAATTTGCAGCGCCGCCGTCACGGAAGAATCGTATTCGTCATGCAGCAGAATAATGGCGTTCTCCTTGACTTTCGGGACTACTTTATTGATCACGCATGCCGCGTCTCCCGTACACCAATCCAGCGGATCAATCGTCCAAAGCACCGGAAACATATTCAATTCTTCCTCAAAGCTTTTGTCCCAGCTTCCGTAAGGGGGGCGCACATACACAACCTCCTCCCCTGTAATTTCCTTAATGATGTCATTGGTTTTGACCAGTTCTTCCTTGAAAAGTTCCCGGTTGGAACGGTTCAGCTGCAAATGGCTGTAAGTATGGTTTCCGATCAGATGTCCCTCCTCATGCATCCGTTTAACCAGTTCCGGATAACTTTCCGCATTTTTTCCGGTGATAAAAAAGCTGGCTTTGATCTGTCTTTTCGCAAGGCCGTCCAAAAGCAAAGCCGTATGGGACGGATCCGGCCCGTCGTCAAAGGTCAGCGCTACTTTTCCCTTATCGGAACTTTTTTCTCCGTTTACCCCTTCCGATGATGCCTGTATCTGCCCTTCCTGCGCGTTTTGCCGCCCGACATGCCAAAAACGAACCGGAAAAGCAGACCACCGCAGCCTGCCGGCGCCCCATGAGAACAGCAAAACCACAAACAAAAGTGCCACAATAAACAAAAGAAGGTTTCTATCGTTTTTCCACATTCTACGTCCCACAGATTCCCTTTCCTATATCATATGCAAAAGCGGAATCGGACTGCCCCCCAAAATTTTCTTATTTTAGGGGTTCCCAAATGAAAAAAACTGTGCTATAATTCAGTTCATGCAGATGTAGTTCATTGGTAGAACATCAGCTTCCCAAGCTGAGGAGGCGGGTTCGATTCCCGTCATCTGCTGTTGTAAACCTTTGGTTTTACAGGGTTTTTAAGGTGTTTGAAATTTAAAACCTATCAATGAACCAATCAAACATGGTTTTGGTTGGTTTTATTTTGCCATAAAATCAGGAATGTTACTTAATTATCTGGCTACTTTTTCTAAACTGTTCCTGTTTCTATGATAATGATTTTCTGTGCACGCAATGTCCGTATGTCATTTCATATCCATATTTCCATATTACGTTCATCACTGCCAACAAATTCATATTCGTTTCCGCACCCATGCCGACCATTTAACAGCTGTTAAAATATTTATAAGATACCACTGCTTTATTCATTTTAGAAATTGTTTTAAAGAGCACTGACTAATATAACTATAATAATTACAAAAATAATATTAAATATCCATGTCCGCTTATTTCCTAAATTCATTGTATAGCCAAATCCGCTTCGCGGTCTCTTGACAATTACTCTTTTATCTTCTCTGTTGAAATATAGTCTTCCAGTTAACCAGCCATCATCTCTATTGCTTGCAAAGCCTGTCCGCACGCCCTAATCGCCGAATACTTCATTAAACCGCTTATCTATGATGTTATCAATCAGTCCAAAATCCACTGCTTCCGCTGCTGTCATATAATGATCTCGTTCTGTCGCAAGGGCAATTTCTTCAATACTTTTTCCAGTATTCCCCGCTAAAATAAAGTTTAAGCGTTCTTTGCTTTTTTGTATGTGATCGGATATGATTTTTATATCTGTCGCCTGTCCTTGCACGCCGTTCCCGTGAATCGCCGGTTGGTGTATCATGATTTCTGCATTCGGCAAAGCGAAACGCTTCCCTTTCGTGCCACCGGCCAATAAAAAAGCCCCAAAACTGGCTGCAAGACCAATACAAATAGTCGAAACATCACATTTTATATATTGCATTGTATCATAAATGGCAAAACCGGCCGATACGGAACCGCCGGGACTATTTATATACAGCTGTATATCTTTCCCCGGGTCTTGTGCTTCTAAAAACAGCATTTGCGCAACAATCAAACCGGCCGACACATCACTCACTTCTTCCCCCAAAAAAACAATCCTGTCGGATAGCAGCCGTGAGAAAATATCATAACTCCTTTCCCCGCGGCCGGTTTGTTCAATAACGTAAGGAATCGTACTCATGCGGCAATGCCCTCACTTTCCGCTACAAAATTGCAATGAAAAATACAGGAATGGCGCATGGAAATTCTGTTTTGTTTTGGCACATAAACTCCCATATTCCTATAAATTTTAGGCGGATATACATAGAGTTGTTTAAACGCAAATGAAAATGATTGTTGTGTATCATATACGGCTTCATGCGCAATCTGCACGATTGACTGATCCGTTTTAACCAGCTTTTCGGCAGCAACCGTAAGCCTGCGGTTTTGTATATATTTATACATGGTAATTCCTGTATATTCCGTAAAAATACGGTTCAGATAGTATTTGGAATAACCGGTATTTTTTGATATATTGTCTAAGCTGATTTCTTTCCCTAAATTTTCTTCGATATAATCTATGACTTTTTTTATGGCCTCTTTTTGATCTTTCATAGTGTGTCCTCCTTGCACTCTTCTCCATTATAGCAAGTTAAGATATACATGTCTTACTAAAAAATGCCATTTTGATGCCGGATTTAAATTTTTCTCTCCGGGGCAGGGAGTGGCAGAATGCCTGAATCGGCATCCTGCTGTACGCACATATAAATTCGCTGCTTTTTCACATCATCGTATCGTCCCGCAGCACCTCCGTCAGACTGATTTTTCGTACATTGCGCCATGCAAAAGCGTAAGCCAGCGCCACAGAGCCTAAAATGGCCAGCATAAAGGCAGCGACGGGAACCAGCGGCGCCTGTGCCAAAAATTCCCCTGCGGCCAGATAACTTCGTTTCAGCATATACCATACGGCAATGGCCGCCACCGGAAGGGTAACCAAAACCGGACGTCCCCCCATGACCAGCCCCTCGATACAGAACATTTTCCGGATTTCTTTCGGCGTCAGGCCAACCGACATATACCTTGCAAACTCCCTTTTCCTTTGGCGCACAAATCCAAGCGTGTTGGAAAACACATTGCCGATTCCGATCAGCGCAAGCAGGACGCAGAATCCCCCAAAAACAGCCGACATTCCCTGTATCTGCTTATCATTATTCTCATACTCCGAAATACGGTTTTCACTTTCCGACAAATAGGTCCGGCCAAGCAGCCGATCAATCCGGCCTTGTAAGGCTGCCAGTTCCTCCCCTGTCATGTTTTCTTCGCCAAGGACGCGAATATAGGTATCCGCCTCCGTTCCCCCGATCTGCCCTTTGATTTCCTTCCACAGCGATACCGGAATAAAATGCACCAGTTCATAATAATCCAGGGTTGCGTATTCCTCCCGCAGGACGGGAACCTCCTCCGTATAAGCCAGAACCGGAACCCCTGCCGTTCTTTCTTCCTCACCGGCCCTCCTTAACACACTCACGGGACGCTCCTTTACGTAAGGCATAAATACAGGATGCCTGAAATCGGGATTTGTCACATCGCGGATCCGGTTTAACACCACTGCCCCGTCAAGCTGCGGCACAACGCCGGTCTGCTCACAGTAAGCCAGAAAACTGTTATCGTCCAATATCAGAACCGGAGCGTTTACCAGCCATCCGCCATCGCCTTTCGTTACGTCTTTATCCGGGGCATGGGAAAAACCGCCGAAGGCTTCCATTGCCTCACTCATTTCTTCCCCGGTAACAATTCTTTTGGCCGCCGCCTTTTGATACACGACGGCGCTTCGCACCCCGGTCAGTGCCCGCACCTCTCCCGTCTCCCCAAATGCGTCCGCCTGGGTATCCCGGACCGTGACCATAATGTCCCAAGCATCCTGATATCTTTCAAAATACGTTTCCTTTGTACTGATTTTTAAAGTTGCAAAAAAGCACTGCATAACCGTAAATGCCAGGGCAGCAAGGAGCAGGGATAAGGATGCCGTCCGTAAGGCTTTTCGCTGTGCCCGCAGCGCGTTTTGGGCCAGTTCCCCTTCCACGCCGAACACAAAGCCTAAAATGCGGGATTTTTTCCTGCGCCTAAGCTGCAGTTCCCCTGTATCTTTTATGGCTTCCAGGGGCGTCAGCCTGCTCAATTTCACGGCCGGCAGCCACGCGGAAATCCATATTGTGACCACCGTAGTAAACAGGGTCAGTATAAGAACGAGGGGATGGCAGCCTGGAACCGCTTTATGGCGTCCCGGGCTGTCGCCTCCCAGCCAAATATTGGATAATTCCGTCAGTCCCATGCCGCACGCGATGCCAAGCAGATTTCCGGCCAATAGCGGTATTGCGCAAAGAACCGCCGCCTCCTGCAAAAGGCATGCCCGGATCTGCCTTGGCGTAGCGCCGACGCTGGAGAAAATACCAAACTGATGAACCCTTGCCTGCATGGATACCGCAAAGGCATTATGGATAATCACGATCAGGGAAAACGACGCCAGCGCCGTGATCAGGATAAACATCGGAAACAGCAGTCTCGGCGCCGTATCCTTTTCGTCCCGGATCAGATACATGGCCAGAAGCTGATAATTGTAAACAATCTCCTGCGGCGAAATCCCGAGCAATTCCGCAATTCTGGGCATATCGGAAAAAACCGCCCTGTAATCGTTAAAATAAATATCCGTTACGGTTTCCCCGTTCTCCTTTGTATTTACGACCACCTTCTTTATATTGGCGAAATTTTTTATAACGTCCGTCTCCCCTGCATCAAGTTCCCCCATAACCCGGCTTTGCCAGCCGCCTTCCTTCCTCTCGATCCTCTCCACTTCATACTTCCACGCATTATAAAACAACCCGCACAACAGGGATAAAAACAGGGCCGAAATAAACGCCGAAAGCCGGACTGCCAGGCCAAAAGAGCGGTTATTTTTCAGGTAGCCCGCCAAATAGTCCTTCCACATATCCGTCACCCCCTCCGCTCGTCGCCGACAATACGTCCGTCTTCCACCGTAATGATGCGCTCCGCTTCCAAAGCCACCTTTTCATCATGGGTGATCAGTAAAATGGTCTGCTCCAGATTACGGTTGGAAAGTTTGAGCATATCGATAATTTCCCGGGAATTTTTCCGATCCAGATTTCCCGTCGGTTCGTCGGCCAAAAGCAGCGCCGGGCGGTAAATGAGAGACCGCGCGATTGCAACCCTTTGCTGTTGGCCGCCTGAGAGCTGATTCGGCAAAGCCTCCAGTCTGTCCGCAATTCCAAGGGCGCCGACCACTTTCCCAAAATATTCCCGGTTCGGTTTTTTTCTGTCGAGGGCAAGGGGCAGGAGTATGTTCTTTTGCACCGTAAGGGTGGGAATCAGGTTATAAAACTGATATACCAATCCGACCTTCCTGCGCCTAAAAATTGCCGCCTGCGTCTGACTCAAGGCGGAAAGATCGGTCCCGTCCACGGTTACTTTGCCGTCCGTCGGCTTGTCCACACTGCCGAGAATATGCAGCAGGGTGGATTTTCCCGAACCGGACGCTCCGGTAATTGCCACAAACTCGCCCCTGCTGACCGACAAATCAATCCCGTCCAGCGCAGTCACCCGGTTACTGCCGGATCCGTATATTTTCCTGACCCTTTCGCATTTTAAAATCTCCATTGCAATTTTCTCCTTTTTGGCCATCGCAGTACCTTTTGCTTTACACCTACAGTATAACAGACAAAAGTTACAGCCCGGTGACTGTGCTTTCTGCAATCCGGCTTTGATCCATATATTTTTGCAACGGGCAGGCGGATTTATACGGCGTCCGTACGGTTATAGAACCGGATTTCAAAGAGAGCTCCTCCGTCCGGTTTATTGCCCGCCCGAATCGTTCCGTTTTGCCGCTCTATAATCTCTTTTGCCAGGGCCAGCCCGATTCCGATACCGCCCTCCCCCGCATTTTTTCCCCGGTAGAACCGTTCAAAAAGATGCGGAAGATCCTCCTTTACAAATCCTTCCCCCTCATCCCATAGCAGGATTTCGGTATATAAGGGATTCTGTGCATAGGAACAGTGAACGGCCCTTCCGCCCCCATGCTCCATACAGTTTTTCATCAGGTTCATCACCGCCTCCATCGTCCAGTCCGGATCCGCGCAAATCTTCATCTCCCCCAGTTCCGGTATATCTACCGAAACGCCAAAGCCCACAGACAATTCCTGCAGATTGTCCGCCGCAAGAACCAGTATGGTAAAAACATCCGCCTCCTTCTTTTGTAAAGGCAAAATTCCGGCATCGATCCGGGATAAAAGGAGCAGGGCTTCCTCCAAACGCGTAAGCCGCAAAATCTGCTTTCCGATTTGCTCCGGATAACGGCCGCCATAGTCCCGTTTCATCATCTGGACGGACAGGGAAACGGCTGCAATCGGCGTTTTGATCTGATGCGCAATATTGGACAGATTTTCCGCAAAGGCCTCCTTTGCCCGCACCGCCTCCTCTTTTGTCTGAAATAGAAAGGTCACCGTCTTGTATATCTCATCTTCCAGTCTGGAAAAATCATCCTCCCCGGAAGCGGAGAGGATGATCGCTTTGCCGGTATTCACTTGTTC
>DERU01000090.1:40196-40389 GCA_002361095.1 Lachnospiraceae bacterium UBA3332 | reverse complement strand
CTCATCGTCCACCACCAATATTTTCTCCGCCATGGGACATCCCCCTTCCCTCTCCTGCCTGACCGCCAAAAAGAAATCCGGCCTTTCACCTGCTTATCATAGCAGATTTTCCAAGACCGGATTTGATCATTTTCGTTATAAATTATTAAGATTTTCCTAACAGTCCGAAGCAACTTTTTCCTTACGCGCGAGT
>DERU01000090.1:26550-39883 GCA_002361095.1 Lachnospiraceae bacterium UBA3332 | reverse complement strand
GCAACTTTTTCCTTACGCGCGAGTACGCGTCACCGTCTTTTTTATACGATAGGAAACCAAGTTTCCTATCGTATAAAAAAGTCAGCACCCGTTTTCCCCCGAAGCGCCCTCCGGAAAATACTTGTCAATTTCCTCCAACAAAATACGGCGCACTACCTTTTCCATTTTTTCCGTCTTTTCCGCCCGGTTCTCCCCTGTTACCCGGTATTCGGAATCGGCTTTTGACGCCTCTTCCACCATAAACCGGTTCACATCCGCCGTAAAATGTACCGGATCCATATAGCAATCCAGACGCAGAACAATCGCCTCTTCGCTCTGGAAATCAAAAACCTTTGCGTTTTCATATGCAGCCAGCCGCTCCATCGCCTGGCTGCGCGCATAAAGAAATTCCCCCAGCCGGCCGCTTCTGTTTATGCTATCCCACCAAAGCAGCGAATAAGGCGGCAGGAAAAAATAAAATTCCGTCCCCGGATACCGCCCTACCATTTGCTCCAACAGGTCTAAATTTTTGTCCACCCTGGGCCGGTACGTTTCTTGCCCCACCACCGGCTCCGCTTTTGCGGCGCGCGCATAATGCGCCAGCGTTTCCTCCTGGGAAAACGTTTTGTACTGCCACCAGTTATAAGAGGTTCCCTCGTCATAATCCCCCGCAAAATTCATGGCGAGCAGATAGGGAATTTCCTCAAACAGCACATCTTTATTCCAAATATATTTTACATCGTTCCAAACATTACGGTCAAAAAGGTAAAGCGGCATGGAATCATCCACAAAATTTTTATCCGGATCCCCGTCCAGCGCAAACAGATCCAAACTGTAAAATACGCGTTTTACCTCGTGGGTGGCAAAAGCCTCCTCCAAATAGTACTGTAAATCTGCCGTCGTTCCGGAACTTTTGATGGCTTTGACCGTCCTGCCCCCAAAGGCTTCGTCAAACCACCGGTTGTTATAATTTTCCGCCGTGGAAGAACCGCACAGCACGCTGTCGTATGCAAAATTGCGGATGGTGCCGATGCACTGGTACTCGGACTTTGTAACCACCGCTTTTAAGCCAAATACCGGGCCGTGATAATGGTAAAAAGGATCAAAGACCAAAACTGCAGCTGCGGCCAGGAGCAGGAGGGATGCGGCAATGCATATAAAGCGCCGGATAAAGACCAATGCCGCCGGCGCTGCATTTTTATCCTTCCTCATGGCTTCCTGCCTTTTTTCCCATCCTGACCACAACGCCGCCCAACGGGACAAGGTTCCCGTCCGCAGGGCCAAACAGCGTCTGCCCCTCGGGAAGCCGGATCCGCACTTCCTGCCTGCCAAAATTCTGCGCAAAGAAGTAAGTTTCTCCATCCCCCTCCCGCACGGAAATTTCCACTCCCTCCAAAGCGGCATCCTCCCAGACACCCCCGATACCAACCTCCCGCACAATTCCCCGGTAAAGATCGTCATAAAACGCCTGCTCTGCATCCGCGCACACATAATACGCTTTTCCCTTTCCAAAATCATTGACCAAAAGCGCAGGCATACCCGCATAGAAGTCTTTCCCATAAACCATCAGGGGTGTGGCCGTATCGGGCTTGACTAGTTCGCACAAATACTGACAGCGGTAGGCCTGCCGCATCCCCTCCAATACTCCGGCCGCTTCTGTCTGCCCGCCGCATACAGCCGTCCCCTTACAAATTCTGTTTTCCTCCCAATCATACAGGCTGTCAATCTCCTCCGCCCGCAGTCCAAAAACATCCCGCAGCCCGTACGGCCTGCCGCCAAGAAAGCATCTGTCGTTTTCATCTACCACACCGGACCAGTATGTCAGCGCAAACGTGCCCCCGTTTGCCACAAACTGCCGGACTTTTTGCGCGAACCCTTCCCGGAACAGATATTGCATGGGAGCCGCCACAAACCGGTAACTATCCAGCGGGCAGCTTTGATCCACCACATCCACATTCAGGCCCAGCCTGCGCAGGGCGCGGTGGGATTTCTCCACGCTCTCCTGATAATGCAGTCCGGTATTTCTGGGGCCTTCGGAGTTCTCCATCGCCCAACGGTTCTCCCAATCATAGACCACGGCAGCCTCCGCCCTTTTACGGCTTCCTGCAGTCTCCCCGATTTTGGAAAGCATGTCGCCCGCCCTGCACACATCCTGAAACGTCCTGGTATCGTTTCCGTCGTAATGATCGATCACCGCCCCGTGGAACTTCTCCGCAGACCCCCGGCTTTTGCGCAGCTGGAAATACATCGCCCCGTCCGCGCCGTGCGCAATGCTCTGCAATGACGCCGCTTCCACCATGCCGGGCTTTTTTAACTTGCTGACCTCCTGCCAGTTGGTTGCGCCGGGACAGGATTCCATCAACACAAACGGCTTTCGTTTCAAACCGTAAATCACATCATGCCAAAACGCCGTCTCCTGTGCGGTTTCCCACTCGCCCTGCGTTCCCCGGTGCCATTCCGGATAGCTGTCCCAAGACGCGATATCCAGCTTTTGGGCCATCTTATAATAATCAATATCGTTGAAACGATACATGAGGTTGGTGGTCACCGGCTTGTCCGATCCCGCCGCCCGCAGCGCCGCAATTTCCTGCTCCATAAAATCAATCGTCTGATCGGAGGTAAACCGTTTCCAGTCAAGCAAAAGGGCCAAAACGGAACGCTCCCCCAGCGGGGACGGACTTTCCACCTGGGAAAAGCTGTCATACGTGTGACTCCAAAAGGTGGTACACCAGCTGTCGTTCAAAGCTTCTATCGTCTGATACTTGTTCCGGAGCCATTTGCGGAACGCTTCCTGACACAAAGGGCAGTGGCATTCCCCGCCGTATTCATTGGATATATGCCAGAGTTTCACACCGGGATGGCCTCCCAGCCGCCGTGCCAGTTTAGTATTGATCTGCCATACCTTTTCCCGGTAAACCGGGGAAGTCAGACAATGGTTATGCCTTGCCCCGAATAAATTGCGCTGCCGCCGTTCATTGACCCGCAGCACCTCCGGATACCGGTCGGCCATCCAATGGGGCCGAGCCCCCGAAGGGGTGGCAAGATTTACGCAAATCCCGTTCTCATACAAACGGTCTATGATCTTTTCCAGCCACGAAAAATCGTAAACCCCTTCCCTAGGCTCCAGTTTCGACCAGGAAAAAATCCCTACCGAAGCCGTATTGATCCTGGCTTCCTTAAAACGCCTGATATCCGTATCCAAAATCTCCGGCATGTCCAGCCATTGCTCCGGATTGTAATCTCCCCCATGCATCAGATACTTTTCCTGCATATCCCCGCAATCTCCTTTTGCTTCTCCTCTGTCATCTTTCAGGTTACCGCTGCCCTTTCGCACGCCGCACGCTTTCCTCGTAACTGCCGTCCACTTTCTGCAGCACATATTTGGGTGCAAGCATCGCGCCGTCCTGTAATTCCTCCAATGTATCCATCTGCTTTTTTGCCGGAACGGCCGGGGACACCACGCGGGTCTGCCAGACCGCCATACATCCCGTATACTGTACCAGCCAAAGCAGCGGCTCCATTCCTTTTTCCATGCGCGCGTGCAGCCAGTCGGATTCCTTTTGGGAAAGTGCAACCAAACGGCCGATATGCGAAGGAATCGGTTCTTCTACACTGCCGTCGGGTAAAATGATGCATTCGCACTTTTCGTCCTCATCCCCCTGATGCGCTTCTATAAACTCAATGCTTTTCATACCCGTCCTCCCCCAACGGCTGCCCCGCGCTGCCGTCCCCCTATGACAATACAGGGTTACGCCCACCTGTGTGAACCGTAACCCCGCATCTTTTTACGCCGCGCAAATTCTGTATCACAAAAACGCGGCCTGCTGCCTTTATCCTTATACCAGCGACTGGTTCAAATACGCCTCCTGCTCCGCTGTCAGCACATCAATGTGTTTGCCAAGGAACGCCAGCTTGCGCGCCGCAACATCCTCGTCCACAACCCGGGGCACATCAATGAGTTTCTCCGTAAGTTCGCTGCCGTGTTCCACCAGATATTTTGCGGAAAGCGCCTGAATCGCAAAACTCATATCCATAATCTCCGCCGGATGCCCGTCCCCGCAGGCCAGATTGACCAGACGGCCTTCTCCCAAAATGAATATCCACTGGCCCGTAGGAAGCTTATATCCCATAATATTCTTCCGCATTTCTTTTGTTTCCACCGCAATCTGCTTTAAGCGGGCGATATCAATCTCACAATCGAAATGTCCGGCATTGCACAGGATCGCGCCGTCCTTCATCACCGCAAAATCTTCCTCGTCGATTACCTTGTCGCATCCGGTCACGGTGACAAAGAAATCCCCCAGCTTTGCCGCTTCCACCATCGGCATCACCTCAAAACCGTCCATGACCGCCTCAATGGCCTTGACAGGGTTAATTTCCGTGACAATCACCTTTGCGCCCAAGCCTTTTGCCCGCATGGCGACGCCCTTACCACACCAGCCGTATCCCGCCACCACTACATTTTTCCCGGCCACAATCAGATTGGTGGTGCGCATCACACCGTCCCAGACAGACTGTCCCGTACCGTAGCGGTTATCGAAAAAGTGTTTACAGTCCGCATTGTTGACGCGAACCATGGGAAACTGCAGCTGCCCCGCCTTATTCATTGCCTCCAGACGGATGATTCCTGTAGTGGTCTCTTCACAGCCTCCGATGATATTGGGAATCAGATGGGTCAGTTCCGTATGAATCATATGCACCAAATCCCCGCCGTCATCGATAACGATATTGGGACCGGCCTCCAGCACCGCGCGGATATGCCTGTTATACTCCTCCGCCGTCGCGCCGTACCATGCATGTACCTCCAGCCCTGCCGCCACCAGCGCAGCCGCCACGTCATCCTGCGTGGAAAGCGGGTTGGAGCCTGTCACATACATGTCCGCGCCGCCCGCTGCCAGTACCTTGCAAAGATATGCCGTCTTTGCTTCCAAATGCACGGAAAGCGCAATTTTCTTGCCTGCAAACGGCTTTGTTTTTGTAAACTCTTCCTCCAGTGTGCGCAGAAGATCGCAATTCCTCTTGACCCACTCGATTTTCTGTTCGCCCAACCCGGCCAAATTGATGTCCCTGATTTCACTGCTCATACATTCTCTCCATTTCTGCCGCTTTCGCGGCCTACGTTGTGCCAAGCACATATTTTGACTTTTGTCAGCCGAATTTTTATTAGAGTGTTGGTCGTCTGCCCTGTCAACACTGGATTTCCATTCCCCCTCCATGGTAGCAAAACTACCGCCGTTTTGCAACCGGATTTTTTGTTACCAATACAATATCCAGTCTTTTTGCAGCCTGGTCAGCGCTTCCATATAAAAATAATCCCCCCATATGTTACACTCGTCCACCCCGCAATGGTTACAGGTATTGTAAGGCGAGCGGTTGGAATAAGTACTGTGCAGCACCAGCCCGTTGGAAACGGCAAAATCTTTGACCGCATAACGGTCATAAACCGACTTCATGATCTGCATGGCATATTTCCGGTATATCCCGGCATCCTCTTTCTCCATATATTTTACCATTTCCAACATGCCGCAGGCGGCGATGGACGCAGAGGAAGAATCCCGGGGCTGGTCGTCGCCGTCCGTAAATTCCAAATCCCAGAAAGGAACCATGTCTTTGGGCAGATGGGCCAGGAAATAATCCGTCACGCCCTTGAAAACGGAAATATATTCTTTTCTCCCCGTATACTTATAGGCAAGCGCACAGCCATAAATCCCCCAGGCCTGCCCCCTGGCCCAGGCCGAACCGTCCCGGTATCCCTGACAGGTAGCGCCATGGTCGGGCGCCCCTGTTTCCATATCAAAAAAGAATGTGTGCCAAGTGGAGAAATCCTCCCGGATGACATTTTTTACCGCCGTATGAATGTGCTTCTCCGCAATCTCCCGGTATTTTTCATCCCCGGTCTCCTCGGACGCCCAATACAGCAACGGAAGATTTAACAGACAGTCGATAATCAGCCTGTAATTCTCCGGCGCGTTCATCGGCCCCCAGGCCTGGATAAACTCGCCCACCGGATGGTATCTGGAAATCAGCTGGTCTGCGGCTTTGACTGCCGCCTCCCGGCCTTTGGGGTTTCCGGTCAGCTTATAGCCCGCCACACAGGACGGGGAATACAAAAATCCCATATCATGATGATCCACTTCGATTTTTTGATCAATCCGTTCCAAAAAGCTGTCAATCTGGATATCTCCCGCCCGCCGCAGCCGCTCGTCCCCGCAATACTCATAGGCAAGCCAGATTTCCCCCGTCCAAAACCCGGTCGTCCAATCCCGGTTTGGCGTGGGCCGGTAAAATCCGCCCTCGCTGTACGCTTTCTGGAACTGCTGCGTAAACTCCGGTAAATTGCGTAAAACCTGCCGCGCCGCAAAACGCAGTCCTTCCCCGATTTCTTCTGCCGAAATCACCGGCATATCCTCAAAATACATATGCGCCTCCTTTCCTTTTGTCCCTGCTTACGCCGTGGAACAGAAACGGCAGGGTTCCCATTTTCTGCCCTGCCGTTTTATCCTGTAACCGCAACGGTTCTCTTCCGCTATTTACAAACGCTTTAACAGCGCTTCCCTCTGCTCCTCATAGCCGGGCTTGCCCAGCAATGCGAACATATTCTTCTTATAACTTTCCACGCCGGGCTGGTTAAACGGATTCACTCCCAGCATATATCCGCTTACGCCGCAGGCAAATTCAAAGAAATAGAACAGCTGTCCCAGATAAAATTCGTTTACCTCCGGTACATGCACCATAAAATTGGGAACCTGCCCGTCCGTATGCGCCAGAATTGTGCCGTTCATGGCACTTTTATTGACAAAATCCACATTCTTTCCGGCCAGGTAATTTAAACCGTCCAAATCCACCGGTTCCTCCCCGATCACAATTTCTTCCCGGGAAGTTTCCACATCAATGACCGTCTCAAACATAATACGCGCGCCGTCCTGAATAAACTGTCCCATGGAATGCAGATCGGTAGTCAAATCCACGCTTGCGGGGAAAATACCGCGCTGATCCTTGCCCTCGCTTTCACCGTAAAGCTGTTTCCACCACTCCGAAACATAATGCACGCCCGGTTCATAGTTGGCAAGAATCTCCACAGCTTTGCCCTTTTTCAGCATAATGTTGCGCAGAGCCGCATACTGCACCGCGTCGTTTTCCTCAAACGGCGCTTCCAGCGCCATCTTCCTGCCGCTTGCCGCACCCTCCATCAGTTTATCGATGTCCGCGCCGCTGACCGCAATGGGAAGCAGGCCCACCGCCGTCAGAACGCTGAAACGGCCGCCCACGTCGTCCGGAACCACAAATGTCTCATAACCCTCTTCATCCGCAACCTTTTTCAAAGCCCCGCGCGCCTTATCGGTAGTGGCATAAATCCGCTTTGCCGCCTCTTCTTTCCCGTATTTCGCTTCCAGTTTTGCCTTGAACACGCGGAAAGCGATAGCCGGTTCCGTCGTGGTTCCCGATTTGGAAATCATATTGATGGAAAAATCCCTGTCCCCGATCACATCCAACAAATGCTTGATATAGGTGGAACTGATGGAGTTCCCCGCAAAATAAATTTCGGGAGTCTTACGGATTTTTTTATCCACAATATTGTAAAAGCTGTGACGCAGAAATTCGATCGCCGCCCGCGCCCCTAAATAGGAGCCGCCGATGCCGATCACCACCAGCACTTCGGAATCTTCCTGAATTTTTTTGGCCGCCTGCTTGATACGCGCAAACTCTTCCTTATCATAATCCACCGGCAAGTCTATCCAGCCCAAAAAATCATTGCCCGCGCCGGTCTTTGCCACCAGCAAATCCTTCGCATCCAAGGCCGCTTTTTTTATATTCTCCACTTCGTGCGCTGCGACAAAGGGAGCCGCCTTGCTGTAGTCAAACGTTACCTTGCTCATCTTTCACTCCATTTCTGCGCGGCTTTATGCGCATACCAAGTTTGTGGATGCCACGCAGACACAAACTCGCAGATTGAAAATTTTAATTTTCAATCTTATCCTCCTTTGGTTCCCGCCGGTCGTCTACGGCAGGATTACTGGCTTTAGTGTAACAAAGTTGCCGGATGATTTCAAGCCAAAAATTCCCCCAAAAGCTCTTCCAATTCCCCTTTTTGTCTTGTCCCGCCTGCTGCGTCCCCTTCCGTATCCTGTACTGTTTTTTCCCCGCAGCCGTCCGCTATGGCATCCGGACATTCCGCCGTGCCGGCCGGCATTTTTTTCCCTGCCTCCTCCAGCGCCTGCTCCTCTACCATATCCAGATATTCACTGTCCCTCTTTACGCCCACTATGCGCCCGGACATCCTGTTTTCCAAAAAATCTATGATCGTGGTTTCCAGCATCGCCCGCTTTCCCTGCACATCCACCAGCCCGGACACGCTGAAATACAAATAAAGGGATAAAAATGCAAATAAGTAGTAGGGAAGCACATCCCCCAACGTTTCTCCATGGACAATCCCCAGGCAGGCCCCGATTCCCTCTGCGAAAACGGAAAGCAAAAGCAACTGCCCCGAAACCTGGCCAAGCATCCGCAGACTGCACCCGGCCAATCGGATGTTCTGCATAAATTTCCCCACAAACACGGCCACATTCACAACGCCGTCGTTTAGTTCATAGCAGTTTTGAAACTTAAGTTTACACTGTCTGAGCAGTTTATTGTTGGTTGCCGACATATTTTCCGCCTCTTTGATCAGTTTTTTCAGCAGAACACCCGTCATAAACCTGCATAAAATACTTAATAATAAGAATGACATTGCCGTTCCGAAAAAAAAGGCATGTCCTTTTATGAAAGCCTGCATACACCATCCTCCTATCCCCGGCCATCCGCTCCGCAAAACGGTTCCCGCAAAAGCCCCAAAACCGCAGGCAAAAAACGCACCCTCTGCGCATTCCGCGCCCGTACCGGCGATACCTTTAGTATAAATCCGCCAATTGCAGCAGGCAATCCCCGAAGGGTCGCGTTCAATTTACATTTTCCGCCTTTATTTTTTACGGAAAAACTGTTATAATCGGAATTATGACAAAATATTACAAGAACGCCCATAAGGCACAGCCGCGTGGGCGTGTGCGGAATGCGCGGCAAATGTGCGTCCCGTTTCCATTCTTTGGAACTTCACAGTAGGAGGAAAGCAAAATGAAATACCGTACAAAAGGAACCTGTTCTTCCGCCATCGACATCGAAATGGACGGAACCACCATCAAATCAGTGGCTTTCACCGGCGGCTGTAACGGAAATTTAAAAGGAATTTCCAAACTTGTGGCAGGTATGGATGCCAAGGAAGCCATCGAACGCCTCAAAGGCATCAAATGCGGCTTCAAACCCACGTCCTGCCCGGACCAGCTGGCGCTTGCCCTGGAAGAAATCCTTCAAAATCAGTAACGGGAGGCATCCTCGCATGCAGAAAAAAATCGTGCTCACCGGCGGCGGTACGGCCGGCCACATCACACCCAATATCGCTCTTTTGCCCCGTCTTGCGCAAAGCGGATACCAGGCCTACTATATCGGCTCCTATGAGGGCATGGAGAAACGGCTTATGGAGGATTATGACATCCCCTATTACGGAATTGCCACCGGCAAATTCCGCCGCTATTTCGACCTGAAAAATTTTTCCGATCCTTTCCGCGTATTGAAAGGATTTTCGGAAGCCCGCAAGCTTTTAAAACAGCTGCAGCCGGATGTGGTATTTTCCAAGGGAGGTTTTGTGGCGGTGCCCGTAGTGCGCGCCGCCGCATCCTTAAAAATCCCCTGCGTTATCCATGAATCCGATATGACGCCCGGGCTTGCCAATAAAATCTGCATTCCGGTCGCAAAAAAGGTCTGCTGCAATTTTCCCGAAACCATGCGTTCCCTTCCGGCCGAAAAGGCGGTTCTCACAGGTTCTCCCATCCGGGAGGAACTTTTAAAAGGGAAAAAAGAAGCCGCCTATAAGCTGTGCGGTTTCGATTCCAGCAAACCCGTACTGATGGTGATCGGCGGCTCCCTGGGTTCCGTCGCAATCAACCAGGCCGTCCGTGAGGCTTTGCCCAAACTTCTCGCGGATTTTTCGGTCGTACACATTTGCGGGAAGGACAAAATTGACAATTTGCTGTTAAACACCAAGGGCTATAAACAGTTTGAATACCTAAAAGGGGACTTAAAAAACGTATTTGCCATGGCGGACGTGGTGGTTTCCCGTGCCGGAGCCAACGCGATATGCGAATTGGTCGCTTTGAAAAAACCCAATCTTTTGATTCCCCTTTCCGCAGGCGCAAGCCGCGGCGACCAGATTTTAAACGCCCGTTCTTTCGAGGCGCAGGGCTTCTCGGTGGTAATAGACGAAGATTATCTCTCACCGGGGCTTTTGACGGAAAAAATACAGGAACTATATTTTACCCGTCAAACATATATTGACGCGATGGGAAAAAGCAGGCAAACCAACGCCATCTCTGCAATTATCAAACTTTTGGATGAAATTACCGAAAACCCGTAACGGTTCAGCCATCGCTTCGCGAAGTAAAAACCGCGCCCTGCGCGCGCATATATTATGTCAAAACCGCAGCCGCCCGGTCTTATCCAGACGGCTGCCCTAAACAGGAGAATTTACCGATGAAGAAAAGAACAGTCCGGATTTTTGCCGGAATGCTTGCCGCAGCGCTTGTATTTTCCTACAGCGAAAGGCCTACATACGCCGGCGAAATACCGACGGCACAGACGACACCCGAATCGGCCGGCACAATGGAGACGCAAACTACCGTTCCGTCACAGGCAGCGCCGGAAACGCAAACCACCGTTCCGTCACAGACAGCGCCGGAAACACAAAGCGCTGCGCCCTCACAGACAACGGCGGAAACCGAAAGTATCCCCTCCTCCCGGGCAGAAGGGACGGATAACGGCCACACCGATCCTACAGAAAGTGCATCGCAGGAAGAACCCACGCCGTCCGCTGCGGAGGAAGACCCCCCTGTCCAATCTTCAGCCGCAAACGGCCCTGTTTCCACAGTGCGGCCCGGATCGACAGGCGCCGTCGGCTGTGTGGAAGTCTGCATTATGGCCGGAATCGAAGTCCGTAAAGACCAGACTTTTCAGATTGCGCTCAACGGTTTTTCTCCGCAGACCGTCACTCTCGCAGGAAACCGAAATACAGAAAAAGCCGGTTTTGCAACGGCAAAATTTACAGGACTTGCCGCCGGAGATTATACCCTGCAGATAACCGGCACAGGCTATCTTCCCTATGAACAGACCATTCACGTGGAAAGCTTGGGGTACCGGATACGGCTTTACACGGGCAGAACGCTGGGTTTTACCGGCGCGCATCCCGGGCAGCTTTTTTACGGGGATGTGAACGGAGACGGTAAGCTGGACCGCAGCGACGCCGACAAAATTACGGCCGCCATGGAAGCCCAGGAACAGGGCGGCAGCTGTGATTTAAACGGTGACGGCACGGTAGATCTTTTGGATTTACAATATTTCACGGAATTTTCCGACAACGTACAGGCGCAGACGGCCACACCGGAAACCTTTGTTCCGCTGGAAGCCGCTTCCGTCGCCCTTGCAGGCAATACGCAATCCTCGGGCGATTTCCAAGGCTCTTTCACACTCTCCCAAAAAGACGGCGGTTCCATTTCGGAAAGCAGTCCGGCGGAAGTTACGTTTACTTTTCCCGAAGACGCTCCCGCCCTCATGGAGGGCGTCTTATTCGCGACTCCGGCGGACAGTGAAAACGCAGTCGAAGAAGGACGCATCATTGTAGTTTACGAGGAAAACGGTCTGGAAATGGCTCCCGAATATGTGGACATCCCTTCTTTTGCCGGCACACAATATTATGCCGAGATAAAAAGCGGCCGTTTTAACGCCAAGTGGGACGAAAACGGAAACCTCACAATCGATTTCGGGAGCCAAATCGCAGTCAAACAGGTAATTTTCAGGATCACCAAAACCGCCAAAAACACCGGTCTGGCGGCCATAACCAGTGTGGAATTTGTAAACGATATGGAAAGCCGGATACCGGAACCCAGGATGAATATTCCCGCCATCACACAGGTAAAGCCCGGCAACAAATCCTTCACCGTCAGCTGGAACAAAGAAACCAACGTGACGGGCTATGAAGTGGCGGTTTCCTACCGGGGCCAGACCGAATACAAAAAGACCACATCCACCAGTCTGACCGTTTCACAGTTTCGCAACGAGAAACTGGTAAACAACGAAGAATATCATGTGCGCGTCCAATCCGTCAACGGGGAATGGAAAAGCGGGTTCGGCGAAGAGAGGGCCGTCACCCCGCAGGCCGCAAAAGTGCCTCCCGCCCCCGACGAGGTAAGAATCACCTGCAGCTACCGCAGCATGAGCGTCCGCTGGAAAAAGGCGGAAGATGCGGACAGCTATAATCTGTATTATAAGGAAGCGGACGCAACTACCTATCAAAAAATCACCGGCATTGCAGGCCTTTACTACCAAACGGAAGGTTTAAAAGACAGTACCAAATATATGGTATACGTTACGGCAAGCAACGAACTGGGGGAGGGGCCCTCTTCCATGACTGCGGCAGACACTACGCCGGGCGGCCTGACAGCAGCAGAACTTCCGGCTTATAAGCTGATTAACACTTCCGCCGGGGAAGGAAAACTAAGCCATCATATTAAATCCGCTTCCGTTGGCGGCGGCGGATTTATGGTAGACAGCCCGCTGGACACTGCGCAGGACAGTGCGCTCGGATTGTTCGACAACAAGTATGCCTCCTATCTGCAGCGTGACGACTGGGATTACGGCGGCGCATATCCGGGTGATAACAAGGGCATTTTTGCCGAATTGGATCAGTCCTATGCCATCGGCATGATTGCGTTTGCCGAACCGATTGACATCGGTTCCTACTCTTACGCCTCCGTGCGCTACTGGGACGAAAACGGGAAACGGCAAAACGCCCAAAATATGACCATCCTGCAGCGCAGAAGCGGGGACCGCCGCTACTATATCCTAAAATTTGCGCAGCCTTTACAGACATCCAAGGTACAAATCGGACTTGGACGGTACGGAAGCACTCCCTGGAAGGTCACCGTCTCGGAAATCCGCTTTTACGCCTATGACAGCATCGAACAGGATATCCTGGCGCTCTATGCAGACGATCTGCATATCTCCCTGCGCAAAGACGTGACAAAGGCGGCCATAGACGAACTGCAAAGACGGCTGGACACCAAGGATCCGGAAAGCGGCGAATATCACCCGGAAAGAAGTTCCCTGCAAAAAGAACTGGATGCCGCAAAGCAATTGCTGGCATCGGAATCGTTAAGTGATGTCATTCACATCAATCCTGCCATAGCGGCGGCAAAAGATCAGGAAATCGCGGTAGGCGGCCTGAATGCCTGGCAGCCTTTGGGGGTGAGCGCTGCGGCGGGGGACAATCTTA
>DERU01000090.1:25590-26291 GCA_002361095.1 Lachnospiraceae bacterium UBA3332 | reverse complement strand
GGGGGACAATCTTATCGTATATGTGGGAAATCCCGGTATGCAAAAGGGCGCCGCAACCAACCTAAGCCTCATTTATACCCAGCAGCATGCAGAAAGCGGCTCCCTGTCCACATCCCAAAAACTTGTCATCGGAAGAAACGAAATTACGGTTCCCAAAATTTCTTCCACCGACAAAGAAAAGGGCGGCGCCCTTTATATCCAATATAACGGCAGCAACGATAAAGACCGGTATGCAGTCCGGGTCAGCGGCGGCACAAAAATTCCCGTCCTCAACGTTTACCGGATCTCCGGCACAGAACGCAAAAGCCGCATCAAAGCTTATGTACAGGAACTCGACGCTTATGTCGCTTCCCTTGCAGAAAAACACCGGGCGCAGCACCAGGGAAGCCAAAACGCCAACGTCAATTATTCCTACGACGAACGCAACTGCATTTTCAATGCCACGGATATTGTAACGGACTACATGATGCTTTCCGTTCCGGCAAGTCAGGTATTAAACGGGCTTGGCAGTTCTTCCCGGGAAGACCGCCTGTCTGCCACCATTGAAGCAATGGAAAATATGTTGACACTGTTCTACCAGCACAAAGGCTTAACGGACAGCTTTGCCTCCGGAACGGACGAAACCATTCTTTCCAAAAACCATCTGCCCTATCGTTATCTGAACATCCGTTATATGAAGATGTTTGCCGGCGCGTTCATGT
>DERU01000090.1:0-25299 GCA_002361095.1 Lachnospiraceae bacterium UBA3332 | reverse complement strand
CCAGAACATCCGCTGTATGCAGATGTTTGCCGGCGCGTTCATGTACGCGGCAGGCAATCATATCGGCATTGAATGGCCGGAAACCGCAGGCATGATGGGCGGTGTTCCCGTCAAATCGGCCGCGAATGGGGCTTATGTGAGCGGACAGTACTTTGGCTGGGGCATTGCCCACGAAATCGGCCACGAGATCAATCAGAGCGCTTACGCCTACGCGGAAGTAACCAATAACTATTTTTCCGTTCTGGCACAGGCAAAAGACCAAAACGGCACCGTCCGGTTCCAATATCCGGAAGTATACAAAAAAGTTACATCCGGCTCTTACGGTTACGCCCAGAATGTATTTACACAGCTTGGCCTGTATTGGCAGCTTCACCTGGCCTATGACAGGGACTATAATTACAAGACCTACAACACCTGGCAGGAAATTATCGGGAAGCGCTTCTTTGCACGGGTGGACCGCTATGCGCGGGATCCTGGCAGCGCCCCCCATAACCTGACGCTTTGCGGCAACCGTGACCAAAATTTAATGCGCCTAGCCAGCGCGGCTGCCGAGCGGGATCTGAGCGAATTTTTTGACAGATGGGGCATGGTTCCCGACGAAACCACAAAATCTTATATGCGTCAGTTTGCGCCGGAAGAAAGAGCCATCTACTACGTGGACGATGATTCCCGGGTTTACGAAATGGAAAACGCTGCGGCCCGAACCGTTAAAGGACAGGAAATTGTCAGCGCGTCTGCGTCTGCGGACAGCAGCCAGGCCACCGTTATCATACAGCCCAAGGGCAGCCGGGATGTCATTCACGGTTATGAGATCGTGCGGATCTTCACCGAGCAGGGGAAGGAGCGCCGGCAAATCGCAGGATTTACGCAAAACGAGACTTTTACCGACGAAGTTCCCTTTGCCGCAAACCGGATCATTACTTACGAAGTGACGGCAATTGATAAGTTCATGAACCGTTCCGCTGCCTGCCGCACACAGGCCGTTAAAATCAGCGGGGACGGTCTGCAGGATAAAACCGGCTGGACGGTCAGTACGAACATGAAATCTGCGGCAGATGCAAAACCGGCGGCTACCCCCGGCGATCCCTGCGAAAAGGAGACCGTATCCGCCATCACCAGGGTCATTGACAGAAACGGCCAGTCCGATGCTACCTTTACCGGCAAAACCGACGGCGCAGATCCTTACATTATCCTGGAGTTAAACCGAATCATGGAAATATCGGCGCTGCGCTACACCTGCAGGGAAGGACAGCCAATGGGCAGTTACCGAATTGAAGTGAGCACTGACGGCAACACCTATACGGAAGTAAAATCGGGTTCCTTTGGTTTGACCCAAAACACACAAACCGTTTATTTTGAGAACGGAAAAGACCCTTGGGTTTATACGTGCGATGCCGCTTATGTCAAACTGACGGCAACCGGCCAACAAGGGCAAACCCTTTCCGTAACGGAATTGGATTTGTACGGCCCCTCCGGTGACAATGTGGAATTTATGATCACCGAAAACGGGAAAAACACGATCGGGCGGCTGACGGCGGACTATATATACCAGCATGCGGCTGGCGGTGTGGCCGAAAAGAAAATTCCGGCAGGTTCGATCGTCTTTACCGGAAGCTACAAAGGAAATCCCGCCTATAACGTGGTGGTTCTTTATGACGAAAACGGAAATATTGTGGGCGGTGTCGGCACAGATGACAGTCTGACCGCAAGCCAAATTATCCTGGCTCCCAAGCTGGAGGACGAAAAAGCCCTGCTGGGAGAAACCGCAGAAGGTACCTGGGTATACTGGATTGAAAACGCGGACGCTTCCCTGCCAGACAAAGTGCGCGCAGAACTATACCGCGTGGACAACGCGCTGACCAACGAGGGGCAACGCCTGGTAAGCGACACTTGTTTTGTGGAACTGCCCAAAACACTGCCGTCCATTACCTTGAGCGGAAAGTAAACGCAAACATTATTTATTTTGTACACAGGAGAATTCACAAATGTTGAGAAAATTGATACAGGGGCTCGGGCTGTTGGCCATTTGCATTCTGCTCCCATCATTTTCCGTACATGCAGCAGAAGCCAAAACCGTATCCCTCACAAAAGACGGGAACGCGGTGGAGGCCGTTCTGGAACTGCCTGCGGGAGGCGGCGGCGAAACCGTCACCTCCCTGCAGCTTAGCTTGCAGATCAGTGCGTCCGCCCAAGCTTTGTCGGTTGCTTTTGCTTTCGATGAAGCGCTCAAGAGTTCCGTGCAGATTGCAACGTATCAGGAAAGCACCGGAACTTTAAACCTATACGTCTCAGGCAACCAAAACCTGTATGCACAGGATACCCTTACACTGGGAAAAGTGATTTTAGATGCCGCCCCGGGCGACTCTTCCACTGCCACAATCCGTGTAAATGAGGACAGTTTTCAGACGGTTAACGCCGCTTTCGGTGCGGAAAAAGAGCCTTTAAATGCTCCCGCCGTCATAACGGTTTCTTTCGGCGGCGATCATACAGGCACAGACCGTCCGGACACAAATCCCAATCCGGATGCCCCCGACACAGACAACGCCAATCCCTATCCGGCCGTTCCCGAAGACGGCGCAGGATCCGTTTCCGATCTCCCTGGCGGCGATCCTTCAAACGGCAGTCCGACCGGCCAAAATAACGGTTCCCAAAACGATGGCCCGGAAGGAGGACAGAATTCTGAAAACGGCCAGATCATCAACGGCAAAAATGATACAACGCCCAAAATGCAGCCCCCCACTGTCCCCCCCAATGCCGTCATCCCTAATTTGCTGCCATCCGTCAATACTGCAGATGCACCTATACAAATTACCGAATTAGGCGGGAAAAAAGGAATAACCGTTACCACCGACACCGGCGCCAACCGGAATACGGCCGCTTCTATAGACGCCGGACAAAGCGGCGGCACAAACTTCTCTCCGGACAGCGGTCTGTCCCCAGCGGGTACAAAGGAATCCGCCGACAGCTTATACGGCAGCGCCGGATCCCCTGACCAGGCAGGCGGCCCTAACGCCTCTCAAACGGAAGATACCGGTACTTTCCCCAAAAAGACGTTGTCTGCCCTTGGCGCAAAAAACCGGCTTTCCCTTCCGGGCCTTCGAATCGGCATTTTTACAGGCGTTTTCCTCTTAGTCATCGTCGGAATGATTGCGGCAGCATATATCACGGGGACAAAAGACGCCCGCAGACGGAAAAAAGCTCGAACCGCCCAAGGAAAGCATCGAAAGAAAAAGAAAGGAAAAGGCAGACCCCAAAAGAAAGCGCCATCCGGCGCAAGAAACAAAAAAAGATAAAGCAATTTCCCAAAAACAGTACCCGGCAGCTTGCAAACTGCCGGGTACATTTAAAAATGCTCTAGGAAAGCTGCTGCCGGACAGCCTCCAGTTCCTCCTGACTCGGCGACTGCTGCTCTCCGCTCAGTTCCAATCCATCCTCCCTATAGCGGGGAATCAGATGAATATGGAAATGGGATATGGTTTGCCCCGCCGCCTCTTTGTTATTCTGCAAAAGATTAAACCCGTCGCAGCCCAGTTTCTCCGTCATCCGCTCCGCCATCCTCTTGGCCAGAGCAAAAGCTTTCTTGCACCATTCCTCCGGCAATTCATACAAATTGTCAAAATGTTCTTTGGGCAATACCAGCGCATGACCCTTTGTCACCGGCCCCAAATCCAGAATCACCCGAAACTCCTCATTCTCATAGATGGTTTTAGAGGCAATCTCCCCATTGGCAATCCTGCAAAAAATACAATCATCCTTTTTCATTCCCCTTCTCCTTTCCTTCCCAGTACCGGCGGTACAAGGCTCAGTAAAAACGCCAGCAGAAAACCGCTCAAAAGTCCGCCTATATGCGCCGCATTATTTACGTAAGCATTGCTAAAACCCGCATACAGCGAAAGCAAAATGGCAAATACCATTCGTTTCATGGAAATATGCGCAGCCGCACCCTTTCTTACAATTACCAGATACAGTAACGCGCCTGTCAGTCCGAATACGGCACCGCTTGCGCCGATTGATTCATAATAGCTGCCCGTTGACAATTCGTACGCAGCAGAAAGCAAGTTCCCGCATACCGCAGAAACCGCATATAAAGCCAAAGTTTTGCACTTTCCCAGACTCTTTTCCACAATCTCGCCGCAAAAATACAATAGCAGCATATTAAAGAGAAGATGCTCTGCGTCCGCATGCAAAAAGGAAGCCGTCAACAGCCTGTAGTACTCATTATCATACAGCAAATGCAAAACCCCAAAACTTCCCGCATTCTCCATCCTGATCCCGGTTCCTGGCGACACCAGCCCTATCAGGAATACCATTACGTTGACCCCGATCAGCGCAATACAACAAAACGGTAAGTTTCTGCTTTTTTCAGAATCTTGTGTCTCTGTACTGTATGGACTCTCACGGTACCCCATAGCGGTTTCCTCCTATGCGTTTCCCCCTGTACAAAGGTTATCACTTTATCGCGTTACTGTCAACAAATCCATACCGAAAACGTTCCCTGCCGAACTGAACCAAATCCCCCTGCGTAAGCGTTACCGACTCGTTGGGCGCCAGTTTTCTTCCATTCACCAAAGTCCCGTTTCTGGAATTCAGATCCGCCACACAGACTCCATCCTGCGTATATGCAAACCGGGCATGCATCCTGCTGACCGATCCGTCCGTCAATACAATGGACACCCTTCCCTTCAGTTTCCCCACCGTCATCGGAAGATTGTCCAGGCAAAACTGCCTCTCCCCTCCCTCCTCCGTCAGACAGGGAACCCCTGTCGGCTTTACCGGTTTATCCAGATCCGTAAAGTATACGGTTTCCCCGGTTTGTATAAGCGCAGACTGCTCAACATAGCTGTTCCACACGGAATCTGCCCACTCTTCCTTGTCCCCCGCTTCCTCAGGTGTTCTTTTACCCCCCAATCTCTTCGGCTCCTTGTTTTTCAGATTCCGCTTTTTCCCCCATCCCCAAATCCTGTTAAGCAGATTTTTCTTTTTACCGCTTTCAGACAGTTCCTGCGATGCAGGTTGCGACGGCAACTCCTGTGCCTCCTCCGGCTCTATCCGCATGGGAAACGGTTCCTTTGGAATTTCCTTTTCCCATTCTCCCGTTCCACGATGATTTTGCCCTTTCCACTCTGCCAATTCCTTTTCCAAAAAAGGGAGGAAGGAGGAAAGCACAAAATATTCGGCCTTCGACATCTGATAAAACCGATATGCTATACTCACTGCATGCTCCTCCCCATGTTCCACATGACCCAGGAAAAAATCAGCCAGCTTTTCATAACGGTGTTCCTCTGTCTTTCCCTCCGGATCAAAACAAAAATAAAGTTCCTCCGTCTCCACATCGGCAAACACCATGGCGGGTTCCAATATCAATCCCTGCTCATCCAGAAGATACTCCCCCAAATCCTCCTGCATAGCCGCAATCGCATAAATAATCCTCTGCAAATCTTCCATGTCCAGCTTCCGCCCCTCATAAAGCCGCTCCATTGACTGGCGGGAGGAAATATCATAATAAAGGAAAGCCTCCCCATCCAATTGCCGCTGTTTGCAAAAAAGCAGCTTTCCGATCCGGTTTTGGGACATTGTCCGGTAAGCATAACATCCGGATATATCATAAGCATTGCACTTGCGCACCATGTAGCTATGGTTTAATTCCCTTTTATAGGTAACCGCATCCATCTTTAATCCTCCCACTCCGCATTTGTAAGCGCCCGAATTCCCCTGATGTAAACCACCGGATTGCGTACCGCAGACTTTTGGTAAACCGAAAGCAAAAAGTCATCCCCCCACAGGCGTGAAAGGGGAGTATTTTTTCCTAAGGATACTGAAACGCAAAACATTCCCATACCCACCTTGCGCTTTTCCTCCTCAAAGGACAACGCTTCCCCAGCCAAAATTTCATCCAGCTGTGCCTGCACATACATTTCTCCGCCCGACACCTGTCTGCTTCCCCGGAATGCAGCGACATACGCTGCCTGTGTCATAAAACATCCCTGATACAAATGGCTGCAAAGATATACCAGCAGCAATAGGAGCACGGAGGCAACCGGCAGCAAAACAGCCGCCTCCACTATCACATAGCCGTCCAAGCCATCCCTTTTTCGGTTTTTATCTACGCCCATCCCCTTTTCCTTCCATTCAAAAAATACCCGGCCTGCCGACTGCCCACACCAATATCGTCGCCCCGAACAAAAACGGTGCGAAGGGAATGCGGCTGTTGCGCTTAAGCTTCCCTATTGCCAACCCGCATCCCGCAAATACGGCAACAAACATACCGGCCGCACACAGCACCGCCAAACACTGCTCCCAACCCAAAAGCAACCCCAAAACAAGCGTCATGACGCCGTCTCCCTCTCCCAGCTTTCCTCCCGCCAGTTTTCCCAGCCCAAACAATGCAAGACCCGGAATAACCGCCAGCACAACACTATACCAGTCCTGTCTGCCCTGCCGCAGATTCTGCCACGTCACTGCTATTCCGGCCAATAAGCCAAGCAAAAGCACCCGGCCGTCAATCTTTTTTTGTATACAATCCGGCACGGCGCAAAATACGCCAAACACCATCGCCCACTTCATATTTGCCCCCATCCGTAACGGTTCAGATAAACCTGACCTGTTACTTTCATCCTGATCCGCACGAAGAACAACTGTGCCGTCCCTGCGCCACTGCCTCCGATAAAGGTACACCGGTAATCGTCCTCTTTAACCCGCTGCAGGACACCGTACTGTGATAACGGCTCCCAAAATCCGTCACATACACGGCTCCCCCGTTGCTGCTTCTGCAAATGCTGCACGCCGTATACCGGCTCCCTGCATGATTTTGTATCGTCTGCGCCTCCCGCTCTTCCAAAAGCCGGATGGAAGGGTTCAAATATCTGCATGCCCGCTGTCTATGGTAAACCGTGCCGGACTGCGTAATATAAACCGTTTCTTCCCGCTTTGCCGAAGCATCAACCACACCCGTATCCAATTCATAGCCTATCCATTTGTGCATGACACAACCGTTTGCCACAATCCCGGTGGGAAAAGCCGCTGCCCGGAACGGCGCTTTCAGGGCGCTCACCTTAAGCAGACGGATATCCTGTTCCCCGTCCTCCCTTCCATATGCCAAAAGTGAAAGTTCCCGCCCCGTCTGATGCAGTTTTGCCTCCTGCGCCGAAAAGGTCTGAAAAAGTAAAATCAATGAAAGTAAATTTCCCATGACAAACAGAAACAATGGCAATACCAACGCCGCTTCCACCGTTACGTTACCGGGAAGGGCCGGACAGGATGCCCTTACATCGTTCATAAAAAACAGGGAAAAGTAACGGCCCTCTGCGGGAGTTTTTTGCCTTTTCCGATATTGGGGAGAAATTATCTTTTTTTCTTTATGTAAGGACACCCGGTCCGACCCTCCTTTCCCATCTTTCCTGGTAACAATTGGTTTAAACCTTTTTACGGTTCCGCTATTCATACTCATAAATCCTTTTGATCACATAATTTCCGCCAAAACGGCTTGTCACAGAAAGTTCCGCTTCCATCCCGTCGATGAGACCGTCAATCCGAAATCCACCGTTTCCGGGCGTTTTTCGGATATCGCCCTCCATCACATCCGCCAGTCTCCAAACGGCGTTGTCCGCCCCCCGAATGACCAAAAGTGCCGCCAAATAATCCGGATATTCCCAACCGGATGCAGGGGCGCGGTAAGCATCCAAATGGCTGCGGTAAGTCAACAGCCACGAAAACGGTGTATTCCACGTATTCTCCGATTTTAAAAGCGGTACCTTTTCTCCCCGGAACAGCATGCGGATATCCTTCACACTCTCCGCATAAGCCCACGCAAACAGAATCACGGTTTCGATTAAGTCCGCCGTTTCCGGCAGCAAAAGAATTGCCGCTATCACCCCCGCCGCCGCTTTTGCCTCGTTCCGAAGGCTGCTTGCGAACAAAAAGGCAACGTTCGCCGCCTCCCGTATCCACAAAAGTTCCTGTGCCGTCTTTCTCAGATTTTCCCGGTCGGAAGTTTCTCCCTGCAAAATATATTCCACCTCATAAGCCAGCGCACTGTTTTTCTTTTCCCGCAGCAAATTTCCGCATTTTTTCATAATATAGGCATACAATAATCCATTGTCTGCCCATCCTGCCGTCGGTTCTTTTCCTCCCGACAGCCCCGTTCCGCAGTTTAACTGCCGCACGGAAGGCCGGGACGCGTCCGCAATGACTGCGGACGACAAACGCATTCCCTGCGCGGCAGTCCCTAAAATTCCTTCCGCCCTCGTCCTTTGCACCGCATCCGAATGCGTCTCCGGAATGCTGCCGTCCCATTCTTCATCCTGCAGACGTTTTTTCTGTGTAATCTCCTCTTCCATAGCGGCTTGCGCGGCATCCCACTGCCCCTCTATATCCTGCCCCTGCCACTTTTGCGCCTCCCCTCCTTTCCCCAAAATACTTTCCGCCAGAGAAACGCCATATCGGTCTTTCATATACCGCACCACATGATACCGCAGTACCGCCGCGTTATCGTCGGTAGCCACTCCTGCCCGTAAAAGCTGCACACCGTCCGTATGCAGGGCCGTTAAGTCCCTGGCATGGGTGGCCCCAAATTCTTCGGCCGGACGAAGGTTTTTCTCCATATAATTACGGATCTGCTCTTCTGTCCGGTGAAAGGAAGGGTCGGCCGTCCCGTATGAAGTGTCCACAAAAAACAAGTCATACTGTTTGAGCATCTCCCGATGGTATTGCGCCAATGCGGAGTCCAACGCCATATCCGCACAGCATTCCACATGCATACGGATGGTACTGCGCCTTGCCCCGTCCACCACCGCCAAAAGCAGCGACAGCATAATCCCCAGGGCCAATGCCACATATACGGTCATGTAGCCGCCCAACCCTTTCTTTTTCATATTTTTCCGGATTGCGTCGTAATCTTGGAAAAAATCGAATTGACCAAACTTGTAATCTGGTTCTTAAAAATCAGCACCAATCCCACGGCTACCAAAATCAGCAGCACAACCTCCACCGTGCCAACCCCGTCGCAATTTCCAAGCGCATCCTTCGCCCGCTGTTTCACCAGGTTCCAAATTCTTTTCGCTTCCCATTTTATTTTCATCATCATTTTTGTATTCTCCTTTTCTTACCATTCATTTTCCAAACAGGCCCCACAGCAGGCAGGCCCTTTACGTCAGTCCCCCAAAGGAAAAGCATGCCGGTACCATCACCAAAATCATCACCGCCACCAGCATCATCAGCATCGGTAAAATCATCTTGGTCTGTGCCTCCTCCCCTTTTCTTAAGGCAAACGCCTTACGTTCTTCAAACGCATTCACGGATTCCTGGCGCAGCGCGTCAAGCAGTCTTCCCGTGCCTTTTTGTACATTTTGTGAAAGCAGGGACGCGCACTTTTTATATTGGGGCAGCCTGCACCGGACGCCGAAATTCTCATATGCCTGCAATTCCGTTTCCCCGCTCTCCATCTCCCTGCAGGTGCGCAGAACCTCTTCATAAACCGGAGCGGCATCTTTTCTTTTCGCTTCCTGCGCCATTTTAAAAAATACCATCCGCACCGGCATCCCCGTACCCGCAAGCAGCGTCAGCTTTGCCAAAAAAGACGGATAAACAAGCAGCAGTTCCTCCCGGTACTTTTCTCCTTCTTTCGCGAGGTCTTTTTCAAAAGCCACATACAAAGTCAGGCAGCCTACCGCTGTCAGAAACGCCGTCCAGCCCCCGTAAAAAGAACGTTTTGTTTCCCATCGCAGGGATTTTCCGTCGAAATCCTGTGGGAGCACAACGGTTTTATCCGTCTTTTGCGCATCGGTTCCCTGTATACGCCGCATGGCTTCCCTCTCCAGCCTCGCCTCAAACTCCGATCCCTTGGGAATCACCCGAATCGGATACACGCACTCCCGCCTGCTCTCCCCGCAGGTCAGTACCGCGCGCAGATCCACCACTTCCCCCTCTTCCTGCAGCCATGCGTTCCTGACATGGCCTGCCCCATCCAACACGTCATAACGGCTGCTGTCAAAACGGACATCCACCACTCCGTCCTGCAGTCTGTCCGGAAAAGAGAGGTCGTCATCTACGGCATCCGGATACCAGTTCCCCACAATCGTGTCCAGTTCTTCCTCCGCCTGCCGCAAAAATTCCTCCGCTTCCTGTGGCGTCAGCTGCCTGACCGGCACTTCCACCACTATTTTCCCCGCCCTATCGCCGTCGGCCAAGACCTGTAAATCATACTGCCTGACACCCTCGGACGGTTCCGGCCTCTCCAGCACACGTACAGGCACCCGTCTTTGCACCGCAAAGGCTATGGAAAACGCTGCGCTCATTCCCATTCCCACCAAAAACAACAACAATAGCCTCCGGTTTTTCTGAATCTGATACCGTTCATAGTACTTTTTGGCCTGCGTCTCCCCGCAAATTGTCCGCAGGGCTTCCTGCGCCCCGCCATACAGCCCCGGCTGCGGATGACGGATTCTGTACTTTTCCTGCTTTTTCCATAACCATTTTGCCGGTCCGAAAAGCAACCCCCGCCTTTCATCCCTGCACCACTCCAACGGACGAAACCCCATCTGCCCTGCCTTTCCCATACTTTCCAACCGGTGAAACGGCCGATCCGGCCTTTGATCTGCGTCACACACTTCCCGTTTCCCCGCACATAGATCCTCAAACCCGGATATCCATAAACCGCTCCCCCAGCGCACAGGCCGACAGATAGAGAAGCAGGCATACGGACATCACCAGAATCCCCGCTGCATTGTGATACAAAATGTCAAAAAATCCGGGGGAACTGATCTGCATATATCCAAAAAGCAAAAACGGAATCCATACCATGACTTTCTGTTCATATTTTTTTGCGGACAGCAGGGTCTCAATCTCGCGTTCCACCTCTATCCGCTGCTGTGTCATCTGTGCCGTCCGGCCTATGATCTCCCGAAGATTCCCTCCCAGACGCTTGGCTGCGGCAAATACCTCCGTAAAATCACGGATTTCCTCCACATGGCTTCTCTCTCCCAGGCTGCGCAACAATTCCTCCAACGGAAACTGGTTTTTCAGCCCTTTACGCAACAGCGCAAGTTCCTTTGCCATTTCGCAATCCTTTCCGTAAAGCGTACGGATTTCCTTCTCCGCCTCCAAAAAAGCATTTTCCGCCGCGCGCCCCGCCTGCATACCGGCACTTACCGCCAAAACGGTATCCGTAAACTGCAGGCAAAGCCGTTCCTTTCGTTGGCGGATTTTTGCCTTTTTCTCCCGCCGAAACAGATCCCAAAGCACAAGCGGCAGCGCAGCCGCCCCCAAAAAAGACCGGTAAAACACATAGGCAAAAACGCCGGTCACAAAAATTCCCTTTCCCAGACAAAAAAGCAATTCTTTTCCGGTAAGCGTATAAGTATCATACTCGGGTTTTTCCCTGTCCGTATCCCGCCGCTTCCAACTTGTCCACATGTACCAGTTCCCCCTTCTTCACCAGACGCCCGCTCACTTTCTCCTTCGTGCTCAGGGCATCCTCTTCAAAAGCATAAAGCGTATGGGTTTTGATTTCCCCGTCCGCATACCCGGTAATTTCCACAATTTCCAACACCCTCCTGCTTCTGTCCCGCAGTCTGCCCAAATGCACCAGAATATCAATCCCTGAAGCAATCTGTCTTTGTATTGCGGACAGGGGAATATCCATCCCCATCAAAAGCATGGTTTCCATCCGCAGCAGCATATCCCGGGCCGTATTCCCATGTCCTGTGGACATACTTCCGTCATGTCCGGAATTGTACGCCGTCAAAAGTTCACAGATCTCCGCGCCCCGTACTTCCCCGACCAGTATCCGATCCGGCCGCATCCGCAAAGATGTCCGTATCAACTCCCGTATCGTCACCGGCTGACAGCCTTCTATATTGGCATTTCTCGTCTCCAAAGATACCAGATTCCTGGCAAACCGCAGCTGTAACTCCGCATTATCCTCTATCGTGATAATCCGTTCCTGCGCAGGAATCGCCTGTGAAAGCGCATTCAAAAACGTAGTCTTTCCGCTGCCTGTTCCGCCGCTGATAAAAATGTTATAACGGCACCGCACCAAAAGTTCCAGAAAAGAACGGCACTCTTCGGTCAAAGACGAAAGGCGGACCAGCTTCTCCATCGTCATGCCCTCCTTGGGAAAACGGCGGATTGTCAAAATCGGGCCGTTGAGCGCAATAGGCGCCAACACCACATTCACCCGGGAGCCGTCCGCAAGCCTTGCGTCCAAAATCGGCGAAGCTTCGTTTACCACCCGGTTACAGCCTGCCGCAATCTGCTGAATCACATCCTGCATTCTGCCCCCGCTCTCGAAATGTCCTTCCCAGGCAAGCAGCTGCCCGGCCCTCTCGATAAAAATCCGATCCGGCCCATTGATCATGATCTCCGTAATGCTCTCATCTTCCAGTAACTCCTGCAGTACGTCCATTCCCCGGATTACCGCGAACAGTTCCTTTGCCAGCGCCCTCCGGTCCGTCCTCTCCAGCCTCCCTGCGCATTCCCGCGACCGCAGTCTTTCGTCAATTAAAAGCTGCACCTGCTCATCCGAAAAGTCCTGTCCGCAGTCCAGCTGCGCAAGAATTTCCTTCTTGACCCGCCCTTTAAAACTTTCATATTCCTCCCTGTCCATTTTCCAAGAGCATCCTTTCCGCATATTGCGCCAGTTCACAGCCCGGCAGGCGGGAATAATCGCCGGGCAGCCTTGCAAATACCGGCAATATGCACCTGCAGGTCTTTTGCAGTACCGCCTCATGACCCGCCTGCTTCACTGCCTCCTCATATCTGCCAATCTTCGCCGTTTCGGAGGCTTCCTTGCGAACGATGGTATATACCCTGCTGCACTCGTCCAAAATCCCGAAAATATCCTGCACACAGTCCGCAAGATCCAAAACCACATACGTATACCGGCTTTCCCGCAAAATCGCAAAAAACCGTTTCCACTCCCCGCCGCCTACACACAGGATATCTTCCGCCGAAAACGCCGGCGAAATCACATCCAGTCCTTTGCACGGCTCCGCCATCCGGTACAGCCGCTCCAGCACCGCCTCCGGAGGCTTATGCAAATCATAGAGCAAATCCCCGAAATCCGCCTCGAACCTACCGGGCAGCATGCTCTCCAAACCGGAAAAACGCTCAAAGTTTAAATACAGTACCCGGTGATTACGGGCCAGAACCTGCCCGGCTGCAAATGCAAGCGTTGTCTGCAGACATCTGCCAATCGGCGTATAAAAGCCCAGAAAATGAACCGGATGATCCGGCTTTGGAAAAGGTCCGATACTGTCGTCCTGTTCCGCCGTCTCCGTAATCTTCTTCAAAATCCGTACCACGCCGGAATACTTGTTAATCCCCGGCAGTTCCGTCCGGGAACCCTCCTCCCCCTCCCAAAGCAAAATCACGCGTTCCGCCAGCCCCTGCATTTCTTCCGAATAGTCCGAACCGGCAACGAGCAATATCTGTACCGGCTGCCGCCGCAGACCCTCGTACAGCTTTTGTGCGCTGGTGAACGTCAGAATCTCAAACGGGAAGTCCGCTTTCCGGCTGAGCGCGTCCATCAGCCGATATGCATACTCCTGCTCCGAGTCGCATATCGCCAATCGGTTTTTCTTCAAATCTTCCTCCTGTTTGGTGGATAAAAAGATTCGGCTATGGATGTTCCCCTGACACACCCATGCCCGTCAGATCATAAGATCAATCAGAAAATAGATCTCCGTAAGATGTTACGGCCCGAAAGCCGCATCCGCCGGCCCTTATACCGCAGTCTCTCTGTCGGCCCTGCGCCGGATGGTAAATCGAATTATAGACCCCTGCATTGCATTTTGTCAATTCTTAATTTTCATTTCGCTCTTTTGCATAATTTTCACAGTAAAATTTCTCTGTTTTTCACAACAGAAACGGCGCCCCCATCACAATCCCAAAAGGACGGACAGGAAAGCGCCGTGCAAATCTTATGCCTTATAAAATGAAATTGCAAAAAAACTTTTTGCGAACATGCCCCGGAACTTATTGCCCCGCCGGCTCTTCCGTCAGGCGTATAACCTCCTCCCAGAGCGGGATGGACGGCGCCGCCCCCTGCTTGGAAACCGCAAGGGCGGAAGCCTGCGCCGCAGTGCGCATACATTTTTCCGGTGAAAAGCCTTTCGCCCTGGCCGCAAGAAAATACCCGGTGAAAGTATCCCCGGCCGCAGTAGTATCCACCGCGCGGACAGAAACGGCAGGACAAAAGAACTGCCGCTCCCTGTCCGCATACATTGCCCCTTTCTCCCCCAGCGTCAGCACCACCGCCGCCGCCGGATAGCGTTTGCGCAGTACGGACAGTATCTCCTTAGGCTCCCGCCTGTCCGTCATCTGTTCCCCTTCCACCTCGTTCAAAAAAAACAGGGAAACCTTTGACAAGTCCCAGCCTAAAATTTCAGGGGCAAAGGGCGACGGATTGAGGGCAACCTCCATGCCCCGCGCCGCTCCTTCAGCCAGGATTTCACCGCCCAAATTGACCTCGTTTTGTAAAACCAGACAATCTCCTTTTCCGAAAGCACAAAGCGTATCCCGAATGTATGCCGTTGTGAGACACCGGTTGCTTCCCCCATACAAAACAATGGCGTTTTGGCCGTTTTGATCCACCTGAATAACCGCATGACCGCTTCTTCCCGAAACGGTTCTGATCAACTCCGTATGAACCCCATATCCGGCGGCTGTTTCCACAAGCGGACCGCCATCCTCCCCTACCATGCCGCCGTGCCAAACCTCCGCATCCGCTCTCGCAAGGGCGATCGCCTGGTTTAATCCCTTCCCCCCGCAGACCGTCTCCAAATGCGACGATGCCGCCGTCTCCTTGGGCGCCACAATATGCTCCATTTCATATACATTGTCATAATTTAAGGATCCCATTACCATAAACCGCATCGCCATACCCTGCCCTCCTGCTTTTGCATTACAACGCTTTCCGACCCGTACCTTTAATGTACCTTACCGTCCGCCGGATGTCAACAGGCCGTATCCGTATCGCACGAGAATCAGTAACAGTGCAGCCCCAATGGCATCGGTTTAAGGCGGGAGGCAGGCACGCAAACCGGGCGGAAACGGCGGCGGGGGGCAGGGGAAGGACCGGCCAAACCATTACCCGAAGTAGAAGCTGATCCCGTACAACAGCGCCACTCCCGGAATCCCCAAAATCCCGGTTGTTGCAAAACTCAGGGGATTGATTCCCACGCTGCCCTGCAGTCCCTTGTCCCGCAAAAAAGAATTGATCAAAAAAATGGCGATCATTCCGAAAACTGCCCGCAGCATAAAGTTGAGAAAAATTTCCGTCCGGTTTCTCATCCCTTGTCCCCCGTCCGTTTTTTTCCACTATATGATTTTTTTGTAAAATTTATGCATAATTTTTCCAGTTGTGCTTATACTTATAGCAAACGGCATAAACCCTTGGCGTTTATTGCCATCGAAACCATGGCGCGTAAAAAAGCGCGCCCTGCAAGGGAGACATGCATGAAAGCCTATTTCAGAGTAAGCCAACGCCCCAAAAGCGGCGATGCGCCCCAAACTTATGAAGAAAGCCTGCTCCTTGATTTACAACTTGCAAAATGGGAACTGGAAAACGCCTACGCAGGCTTTGATTACGCCACGGATCCCGATATGATCGACTATTACATCTACTCGGTAAACGCTGCCATGAAACGCTACAAATATGTGTTCGGGAAATATACCGCCCTGAAAAAAAGTTCCCTCCTGCCCGGGGATGCCCAAACGGACATCCCCCCTTTGCCGGAAGGAACCCTGCAGCTTTTGACCTAGCGCATATTTGATAAAACTCCCCACACTGCATTTTAGTGTGGGGAGTCTGTACACCGCTTACCACATGTCCACCCCCGGATCCTTTGCGGCAAACTCCTGCTTCCAGTACCCTTTTGGATGTACCTTTGTCCGGTAGCGGTAATGGGGAACCGGCAGATTATCGGTTGCCCGCATCATGGCAGATGCCAGCTTTGCAAGCATTTCCGTCTTCTTTTCCGCATAGTCCGGGTTCTCCCAAAGGTTTTGCAGTTCTGCGGGATCTTTTTCGGTATCATACAAATATCCGTTTCCCATCATATCCAACTGTATGTGATAACCGTCCTCCCACAAAGCGCGCACTTGTCCGCACTGTGTCCATGTATTGAGACAGTCAAAGGTTACCATGTTTTTGGATGCCCCTTCCGTCACCAAATCCAATTCGTCCTGCCCGTTCCAGTATAAACCGCCGAACCCGCTCTCCGCATAGGCACAGGAAAATTCCTCCATCGGCGCTTCCCCGCCTGCAAGAAGCGGTAAAATACTCTTTCCCTGACAGCCAAAAGGCTGATCTGCCCCTATCATTTCGCAGATTGTCGGCAGGATATCCACGATACCTGTATAACCTTCTTTTACACGCCCTTTGGCGGCAATCCCCGGCCCCCGCCAGATAAACGGGATGTGGCAGAGAATATCCGGGAGATCCGGTCCTTTGCGGATCAGGCCGTATTCCCCGACAAAATCCCCGTGATCCGAAAGAAATATCACAATGGTATTTTCCTCCAATCCCCGTTCCCGCAGCCCTTCTATGAGCCTCTTAAACTGGTCGTCGATCAGACGGAGCATCCCATGGTAATTGGACCGCGCCCGGGCAATCCGGTTTTCGATATCCGGTCCCAAAATTTCTTCCCATACCTTGCGCAGCCATACAAAGCGCTCCCCTTTTCCCGCAAGGTCATTTATCCCGCCTACAGGAGTTGGCAGGCTCTCGGGAGGAAACATGTCGAAATACGGCTCCGGTACCTGATAGGGATTGTGCGGTTCCGCGAACGAAACCCACGCAAAAAACGGCTGCCCTTTCCCCACCCCATCCATAAAACGCAGGGCGCTGGATACGTTACGGTAAGGATGCTGTACGCAAACCCCTCCCGGCGCGGGCGTATGCATTTCCATATGCTTTGTATCTTTTAAGTACTGTGCAAACGCGATTTCCTCTTCCGTGGTATTGACTTCCCCCTCATCCCCCAAATGACCGCAGGTTTCATGAAAATCAAAGTCCTCCGGCGGACGGTGGGAATGGTTTTTCCCGCACAACGCCGTCACATACCCGTTTTCCTTGAGCACATCCAAAAGATCCCTGGTATACAAAGCGTCCTTGGCGTTATGGTTGGTCCGCACCCGGTGGCTTTGGCTGTAGCGCCCCGTAAACATGCTGACCCGGGCCGGCATACAGGTGGGATTCGGCGTATAGCCCCGCGCAAAATCCACGCCCCCCTGTGCCCACTGATCCAAAAAGGGCATCGTATCCCACGCATAGCCGCACCCTTTGCGCAAATCCGCCCGCTGTTGATCTGTCATGACAATGATAATATTCGGTTTTTTGCTCATTCTTCTTCTCCTTTCCGTCCGGCATTTCTCACTTCATTTCCGCGCTGCTTTGTTGCACGAAGCCATACATGGCTTACGGGTATCTTATCCTTTGACCGCGCCAACCATCACGCCTTTCACAAAATATTTCTGCACAAAAGGGTAAATCAGCAGCATGGGAACGCTGGACACCACAATTGCGGAATATTTGACGGCTTCCGCCATCTTAATCTTTTCCGCCATCCCCACATCATTGGTTCCCATCTGCTCTGTCTGTCCCAAAAGCAGGATGTTGCGCAGCACAATCTGCAGCGGGTGCAGGGAGGTGTCCCGTATGTAAATCAACGCATCGAAATACGCGTTCCAGATTCCCACCGCATAATACAGCACCAACACCGCCAGAATCGCCTTGGATAAGGGAAGTACAATTCTCGGAAGCATGGATACATTTCCGCAGCCGTCCAGCCGCGCCGACTCATACAGTTCCCCGGGAATATTGTTTTCAAAAAAAGTTTTGGCCACAATCAGATTATAAGTGGAAATGGCGGCCGGAATCAACAGCGCCCATACACTGTTGTACATTCCCAGATCCCTCACCAGCAAATACGTGGGAATCATCCCGCCGCTAAAATACATGGTGAACAAAATCAGCATCATGAAAATATTACGCCCCGGCAACTCCTTACGCGAAAGGGGATAGGCCGCCAAAATGGTCAGCACAACGCTGATGAGGGTTCCCGCCGCCGTATAACAACAGGAATTCCGAAACCCCCGCCAAATTTCCCCGTTTTCAAACACCATGGTATACGCTTTCGTGGTAAAGCCTTTGGGGAGCAGCAAAACTTTTCCCCGCAAAACCAAATCCGGATCCGAAAAGGATGCCGCCAGCACGAAAAGCAGGGGAATCAATACCACCAGTATCACGCACGCCCCCAGCACATTTACAATCAGGTCAAAGGCAAAATCGCTGCGCATGCTTTTTTTCAAATGTTCTTTCATCATGCCCTCCTCACCAAAGACTTGTCTTTGTCATTTTTTTGCTGGCAAAATTCGCCCCCACAAGCAGCGCAAAATTAATCACCGAATTGAATAGTCCCACTGCGGTACTGTAACCGAACTGCCCCTTCTGGATACCGTTTTTATAAATAAATGTGGATATAATTTCGCTTCTCGACATATTGACGCTGTTCTGCATCAGATACGCTTTTTCAAATCCCACCGACATCAGGCTTCCGATCCGCATGATAAACATGATGATGATCGTCCCCATAATGCAGGGAAGGGAAATATGCAGGATTTTCTGCATACGGGACGCGCCGTCGATAGAGGCCGCCTCGTACAGTTCCTGATCCACCCCCGCCAGCGCCGCTATGTAAATAATCGCGTTAAATCCCATAAACTGCCATACGTTGGAAAATACATATAAAGGCTGGAAACAGGCCGGTTTGGACATCAAATCCACAGGCGTCATTCCAAACAGGCTGCCTATTTTGTTAAACAGCCCGTAATCCCGGTTGGAAAAAATCGTCAGCATACTGACAATGACCACCACCGAAAGAAAATTGGGCATATACGTGATGTTTTGAATCACTTTCTTAAATTTTGTGTTTTTCACCTCATTAATCAAAAGCGCGAGAATAATCGGCATCGGAAAACCGATCAGCATGGTAAACAAACTCAGCGAAACCGTGTTCCAAAGAATGTCCTTAAAATAGTAGGAATGAAAAAACTGTTCAAAATAGGTCAGCCCTGCCCACGGACTTTTGGTAATTCCAAGCGTCGGATTGAATTTGCGGAAAGCGATCTGCAGTCCGTACATCGGGATATATTTAAATATAATATACCAGGCCAGGGGAATTGCCAGCATGGCATACAGCCCTACATTTTTTTTGATATTTTTCCATACTTTTCTTACTCTCATAAGAATCGTCCCTTTCTATCGTGCGATCCGCCAAAGACTTTTCAACAAAAGGGAGGCGGGTGATCCTGCCCTCCTCCCTTTGCCGTTCCCGTTATCCGGGCCGCGTCTTACTGCAGCGCATCCAGTGCTTTCTGATAAATTTCTTCCAGTTCCCGGATTCCAATCTGTTCCAATGTCTGGCAGTACTCGTCCCACATGCCAAAGTCCCACTCTCCGATAATGAACCGGGTCACAGCCTCATCCCGGTAGGTGTTCAAATCCTGCTCGATCGCCACTACCCTGTCCATGTCTTCTGCGCCCACGGACGGTTTTGCATAATACACCTTCGGCAGATACGGCTCCAACACTGCGGCCGCCGCCTTGGTCTGGTCGCTTGCCACCACGCCGTCTGTTTCGTCATTCCTAAAGCACGGGAAACCGCCGCCGGGAACCATATTAATCTTGCCCAAAGCCGTCATAAAACCTTCTTCCGCATTCAAAATCTCGTCATTGAATCTGGGAAGACCGTTCTCATCCCTGTAATAATGCGTTCCTTCTTCCCCGAATGCGAAAAACAGTCCGCCTTCCTCGCTGAAGAAATAGTCTACCCACCGGATTGCGGCTTCCGGCTCCGCGCACGTATTGCTCAGCGCAAAGCATCCAAGATTCACTCCGGTATTGGCATCCGGCCAGAATTTTTCACCGGTAGGCCCGATCAGGGGTTCCAACCCCGCATAGTGCATCTCACAGTTTAAAAATACATCCGAATAGGGCATATACATCGCGCCGTACAGTTCCCCTGCAAGATTGCTTCTCCATGCAGGCCTGTCATTTTTGTAATAGTCCTGCCATAGAAGCCCTTCCTTATACAGATCGTTTAAATACATCAGATATTCCTTAAACGCATCGTCGCACAGCCAGTTATGCACCTTGCCGTTATCGTCCACGTTATAGGTATCCTTAAGCTGATGTCCCAGCCCGAAGGAACCGCCCAGACTGTAAACCGAACTGGGTTCCCGGATTCCCAGCGGAATCTCATCGTGCTCGCCGTTGCCGTTAGGATCTTCATCCCGAAATGCAATCAATACTTCCTTGAACTCCTCCAGGGTGGTAGGCATTTCTTTTCCCACCGCATCCAGCCATTTTGTATTGATCCACTGTTTGAAATCCATTTTTCCGGTAGCGCTCAAATCAATGGCCGGAATCGTATAGATATGCCCGTCGGAAGCCATTGTCGCCTGCTTCAGCGTGGGATTTTCTTCAAAAAGCTTCGTCAGATTGGGGGCATACTCCGCGATCAAATCATCCAATACCATCAGCTGCCCGCTGGTCACCCCGTATGTGGCAACCTCGTTTGCATTCAAGCCGCATTTTAAAAATACGTCCGGAAGATCGTTGGAGGCAAACAAAAGCTGTTTGTTTTCCGCAAAACCGTCTGCCGGAACCTCCTGATATTCCATATGAATATTGGACATCTCCTCATACTTTTGCAGCACCCACATGTCTTTCCATTCCGCATGGTTCTGATCCCGCTGCCCGTATACCGTTAACGTAATCTTCTCATTTACAATCGGGAATCCCTCTTTATTTAAGTTAGAAACCTCTTCCTGCCCCTCCGCAGACTCTTCTGCGGGCGCTATTTCTTTTTGTGCCTGTCCGCTTTCCGCAGGGGTACCCGCAGGTGTGTCGCCACAGCCCGCCAGCATTCCTGCGCAGCATGCCGCGCATAATAGTAACGCAACCTTTTTCTTCATAAACTTTCCTCCTTTTGTGCCTTTGCCTGCTTCGTTAAACTGTCTAAACCATTCCCCAGTTCTCCGCATTTCCCAAAACCGCTTTCTTTCGGTTTCGTCCTGCTGGCACAATTTTATCACCCCCACCGTCTTATTTTTTGTCTATCTTGTTCATTATTTTTACCTTTATATCTAAAATTTTTACATAATGACTGATACCGGCTTATTTATTGCAGCGCCTTCCCCTATGGCAAATGCAAAGACGCCACGTATTCCTTCGGAGTTTTTCCCGTATAATCCTTAAAAATTTTCAGAAAATAACCATAATTTTTAATTCCACATTTTGCCGCCACCTCTTTTACCGGCAGTCCCTGCCGCAAAAGCGCCTCCGCCCGCTCCATCCGGATTCCGTTGAAATAATCCGTAAAGGTTTTTCCGGTCTCCTCGTGAAACACCCTGCTCAAATAGGATGGGTTCACACCCACACCCGCCGCGACATCGCTCAAGCCTATGGCCTCGTGGCAGTGCTCCTCCATAAAGCGGACGGTACCAGCCACCAGCCCCGAATAATTCTTTTTCCCCTCCTCCCTGCGCTGCCCGATCTCCCGCAGCACGTTCCGGTACAGCCCGGCTATGCTGGCCGCCAGCATAGCCTTGTTTTTCCCCTTGGTATAGGCAAACAGCTGCATATTTTTGGGGACGAAATCCAGGCTGATTTCATATTCCAGCGAAACCCGCTCCAAAAGATCCAGCAGTTCCTTGGTAACCATCAGATACAGGGCCTGATCCTGCGGCCCTATGCCCTGATAAATCTCCTGCACCAGCTTTTCCGCCGCATCCGCATCCCGTCTGTCAATGGCGGACAAAAGCTGGTTCTGCTGTCCAATGGTCATGGCCAGCCGCGCCGTCCTGTGGTTTTTTGTATCCTGTTCCTCCTCCAGCTTATGGCGGACGAAAGACCGCAGCGCATGATCCCCAAAAAAGAAGGGACACATCTGCACGGACGCGGAAATTCCATACATGCGCCGGATGCTGTCACAACAGTCAATCCGCATATTTTCCACCCGCTCCCGGATCCGGGCCTCCGAGATTTCCTCAAAAAAACGGTAAATCAAGACAAAACGCCCGTTTTTTGCATATACCGCCAAAACGTCCATTTTCTCCCCTTTGGCATCCTCCAACAATCTGCCTACCCCCTCCAGCATGGCCTTTCTCTCCGATTCCGGATAATGCTCCAAAGGGGAAAGCCGCACCAGCGCAGCCACTTTGCGGGCATTATCCGATGTAAAAGGATTTCCTTCCTCCCCCAAAAGCCACGCCTGCGTCTGCAGACGCAGCTTCTTTTTCAATTCCCAGGGGGAAACCTGGGCAAGCCGAAGGGCAATGTTCTCCAGCGTCCGCTCTAAAAGCGCCTCCGACAATCTGGATTTCAAAATATAATCATGCGCGCCGTTTTTTAGAATTTGCCGCACATAGTCGTAATCGTCATGGCTGCTGACCGCGATCATGGAGACAGCCGGATACTTCCCGGCAATCATTTCCGACAGTACCACGCCGCTCTTTCCCGGCATGGAAACGTCCAAAATGACCACATCCACATCCTTTTTCCGCAAAAAATCCATCGCCTCTTCCGTATTTTTCGCTTCCCCGGCCAGGAAAAAGCGCCCGTCTCCCCAAAGTTCCATGCTGCCGATATAATTGCGGAATACTTTTTCGTCATCCACAAGCAAAACCGAAAGTCCCATTCTTATCCCCCGTCCCGGGAAGCTTTCCTTACGCTTCCTGTTCGTCCGCCGCAAGCCGCAGTTCCACGCAGGTAAACATTCCCTCGCAGCTGTAAATGGTGCCGCCGTATTCCGGCCCGTAAATCAGCCGTATCCGGTTCATGACATTGGAAAATCCGACCCTGCGGAACCCCGATTTATCCGTTTTTTCCACCTCGGACAAGAGCCTGTCGATTTTTTCCTGATTCATTCCTTTCCCATTGTCCATAATCTTAACCACCACCTGGCTTTTCTGTCTGCTTACCTTTACCGAAATAACGCCTCCCTCCTCCCGGGTGGAAATCCCGTGCAGCAGCGCATTTTCCACCACCGGCTGCAAAAGAAGCTTCGGAATCCGAAAGGCCCATAAATCTTCCTCCACATCCCAGAGCAGGCTAAAATCGCTGCGGTATTTAAACCGCTCAATCGTTATATAATTTTCGATATATTCTTTTTCCTCCCACAGGGTAATAAATTCGTTGCGGTCGGAAAGAACGCTGCGCAAAAGTTCCGAAAGGGCCACCGCCACCTGCTCAATCTCCGTCTCTTTGCGCATATGGGCCACATGCTGCATACTGTCTATGGAATTATAAAGAAAATGGGGTTCGATCTGCGCGGCCAAAACGCTCTGCTCCGCCTCCCTTTTCAGCTTTTCTTTTTTCCGCACTTCGTCCAAAAGTCCGCCGATACGCTCTACCATCTCGTTAAACGCCCCGGATAAAATCCCGATTTCGTCTTTCGACTGAATTTTCGCGCGCACAAACAGGTTTCCCCTTTGGATTTCTTCCATATTGTCCGTCAGCTGGCGCAGATTGACGCACAGCCGGCCGGACAAATAAATGGAAGCCGCCGCCGCAAGCAGCAGCGCCCCCAAGCCGATAGCCAGAAACTTGACTTTCAACTCTTCCGCGTCCCGCAGAAGGGATTTGTACGGCATCAGGCTGATTGTGGACATCCTGCCCTTCCCCACCCCATACCCGATAAAAAAACGCTTTTCCCCATCCCACTCCAAATAGCCGGTATTTTGCTCTCCTTCGCTTATCTGCCGGTACAATGCTTCTTCCCTTCCATTTTCCATGGGGGCATTGGTATAAAATAAATTCCCTTCCGGCCCGTAAATATAAATACTGACCTCCTGCAGCGGCTGTATACGGTAGGCGGCGGTCAGACTCTCATAGTTCATTTTCACCATGTTCATCCCTACGGTTTCCCCCGAATAAATCACCGGGCGGCAAAAAAGAACCTCCTTCGTCTGTCCGTCAAACAAAATACCGGCCTTCTCCTGCTCCAGTGCCCTGCGCATCACCGGCATTTCCATGTCTTTTCTCATGATCAAATCCGTACTCGCCTGATAAATCCTTCCCGCCTTTGTGACCAGCAAAATATTCTCGATATAATCTTTCTGGCTCATCAGACCGTTCAAAAAACTGCGCATCCTTTTTTTCTGTAAATAGTCCGCATAGGATGCCTCGGTCTGGGGAAGTTCCACACCCGGAAGAATCACCTCCTGCTCCGTCACCACGGACAGGGAAATTTTTTCCGCTTCCTCCAGCATATCGTTGAAATTGCGGTCCGCGAACGATATATACTGCGTCATATATTGTTCCGTAGTATCTTTAATCGTAGTGATTTCCGCGTAATAGGAAATCAGCAGGGAGGCCAGCGTCGTGCCAAGCGCAATTCCCATGGAAACCAGCAATATTTTGTTTCGTATGGAGTGGATGCCCCAAAATTTTTTGTCCATTCCGTTTCCCCCAAAAAAGTGTGCGCAAAAACCGGCCGGAACAGGAAAGCGTTTCATAATTCCTTCCGGAACTGTGAAACGCTTTCCTGTCTGTTTTCCACATTCTCAAAACGCAAATACTACCGCCGTGTTGGCCGGAAGGTCAAAGGTAATGCGGTACGGCTTTCCGTCGCACTCCTGCGCCGTCGCCATAATGCCTTCCCCAATCTGTTTCCCGCTGCCGCCAAACCGCTCCTCGTCACTGTTGAGCACCAGTTTATATTTCTTTTTTCTGGGAACGCCCACGCAGTAATTCTCACGCGCCACAGGCGTCAGGTTCAGTACAAACAAAAGCTTTGCATTGCCCTCCGCCGATTTGCGGATAAAGCTGTAAGTGCTTCTCTCCGCATCATCCGCGTTCACCCATTCAAACCCGGCCCAATCGTTATCGATCTCATACAGGCAGGGATATTTCCGGTACATAGCCAACAATTCCTTCATATAATCCTGCATGCCCCGGTTCAGCTTGTTTTCCAAAAGAAACCAATCCAGCTCCCGCGCCTCGCTCCATTCCCTCTCCTGTCCGAACTCCTGTCCCATAAAAAGCAGCTTTTTGCCGGAATGTCCAAACATATAGGTATATCCTACCCGCAGATTTGCATATTTATCCGTCTGATAACCCGGCATCTTATTGACCATGGAGCATTTCAAATGCACCACCTCGTCATGGGACAAAGGCAGAATATAATTCTCCGCATTGTTGTAAGACATGGCAAAAGTCATGGCATAATGGTTGTTTTTCCGGAAATAAGGATCCAGCTTCATATATTCGCAGAAATCATGCATCCAGCCCATATT